>JAAYWB010000009.1 GCA_012516855.1 Candidatus Cloacimonadota bacterium | reverse complement strand
TCACTTTCGAAAAATCCTGAGAAAGGGAAACCGGCAGTAGCGGCAGAATAGATGTTCCGTAATATCAAAGGCCAGGCGGGCGCCCTGAAAATCCTGAAGCTGGCACTGGAAAACAACCGCGTCGCCCAGGCCTACCTGTTCCACGGCAGCAACGGGGTGGGAAAATTCACCACCGCGCTCTACTTCGGCATGGCGCTGAATTGCCTTTCCAAAAGCGAATTCCGCCCCTGCGGAGTGTGCGCTTCCTGCCGCAAGTTCATGGCGCTGGACCATCCGGACCTGATCTACCTCTTCCCCACTCCCAACCTGGGCCTCAACCTGGACGGCGAAATCACCAAAAGCGAATTCATCCCCGAATATGCAGGCTACATCCGCAACAAGATAGAAACGCCCTGGGAGGACTACCAGTTCAGCGCGAAAATCATGATCCGCAAGGAAAGCATGAGCTGGCTCATAAAACGGCTAAACCTCTCATCCTACGAGGCCAGCCACCGCATCTGCATCATCGAGGACGCGGACATGATGAACACCGAAACCGCCAACGCCTTCCTCAAGACCCTGGAAGAGCCGCCCGAGTCCACCGTGATAATCCTCACCACGGACAATCTGGCCAAACTGCTGCCGACCATCGTTTCGCGCTGCCAGCCGGTGCATTTCCAGCAGGTGACCCCCTCCGTTATTGAAGGCATACTGTGCGAAAAATTCAGCGTTTCGCCGGAAATGGCCCGCACCGCCTCACACATCGCCAACGGCAGCGTGAAGCGAGCCATCCACTTCGCCCACAACGAATCTTCCGAGCTACGCGAACGCGCCTTTGAAATCCTGGAAATGGCCGCTTCCGGCAAAGACCTGGCCTACTTCCGCTCCTTGCAGGGGCTCGGGAAGAAATTCAACGCCGAAAGCGCCATCGAGGTGCTGCGCTATGCCAGCCTCTTCGCCGGCGATTTGAACCTGGTGCTGGACGCCCCGGAGCAGATGGTGAACGTCGACAAAAAGGAATTCCTGCTCGGCACTCGGGAAAAGCTGGCGGATGTCGATCCCGCCGCCTATACGGACAGGGTAATCAACTTCGTGCTGCTGATGGAGGATTACGTGCGCAAGCTCCACGGCAACGTGAACCTCCAACTGGTGATGCTCAACCTCTTCGTGGAACTGAAAAAGCTCGTGCGGGCCTGAACATGGCTGAAAACAAGCTCATCCGCAACATCAGCATGATGTCCGTCGCCATCCTCATCAGCCGGGTCCTGGGCCTGGTGCGCGACCAACTGATGGCCTTCTTCTTCGGCACCACCTTCCTCAACGACGCCTTCGTTGTGGGCTACAAGATTCCCAACCTGCTGCGCAACCTCTTCGGCGAGGGGGCGCTTTCTGCCTCGTTCGTGCCCATCTACAGCGAAATCGGGATCAAGGAGGACCGCCGGAAGCAGATAGATTTCGCGCTGCAAATCCTGGGAATCCTCTCCGTCTTTTTGCTCACGCTAACGGTTATCGGCATCATCTTCGCCCCCTGGATCGTGAAGCTGCTCTATCCCGGCCTGGCGCCCCACACCTACAAACTGGCCGTGCTGCTCACCCGCGTGATGTTTCCCTACCTGCTCTGGATCGGGCTTTCCTCCACCATGATCGCCATCCTCAACTCCCACGACCGCTTTTTCATGACGGGGCTTTCCTCCGCTCTGCTCAACGTGGGCATGATCCTCAGCATGGTGGTCCCCCGCTTCGTCTTTGGCCTGCAGGGAGAGCAACTGGTCCGCTGGGCTGCCTGGGGCGTGTTTGGCGGCGGGTTTTTGCAGACTGTCATCAACTTCCCCTACCTGAAGCAGCTTGGCTATCCATTCAAGCTGTTCGTGCGTTTCGGCGGGGAAGCCCTCAACACGATGTGGAAGCGTTTCCTGCCTTCGATGATCGGAGTTGGCGTCCGCGAAATCAACATAGTGGCCGACAGCCTCATGGCCTCGTTTCTGGCCGTGGGCAGCATTTCGGCGCTGGAATACGGCTACCGGCTCTTCCAGTTTCCGCTGGGCATGTTCGCCGTTTCCACCGGCACGGTGCTGCTGCCAACCTATTCCAGGCTGGTAACGATGGGCAACTGGGAAGAGCTTTCCAAAAACCTGCGCGTGGCGGCAGTGAACCTGATTTACCTGATGCTGCCCATCACCACACTGATCATAGCCTTGGGGGGCGACCTCGTGCAGGTGGTCTTCCAGCGTGGGGCCTTCGACGCCAAAGCCAGCCTCTGGACCGAGCAGGCCCTCACCTTCTACAGCCTCGGCCTCATCTTTTTCAGCTTTAACCAAACCCTCACCCCGCTCTTTTTCGCCAACAAGGACACCCGCACGCCGGTAAAGATTTCCGCCTCGATGGTGGGGCTGAACATCGTGCTGAACTTCATCCTGATGCAATTCATGCAGCACCGTGGTCTGGCCTTCGCCACTTCCATCACCGCGATGGTCAATTTCAGCATCCAGTTTTACCTCCTCCGCAAAAAAATGCCCCACATCAGTTTCGCCGGCATCCTTCCCAACTTTTTGAAAACTTTGGGGATCTGCGTGCTTATGCTGGTTTTGCTGCTCTTCGCCAACCACTTTTACCATCCGCGGGGATTCTGGCCCCAGCTCATCAAGCTGGGCCTGCTGGGAACTGCTTCACTGCTCTTCTTCTACGGCCTCGGTCTGCTGCTGAAGCTGGATTTCCTGGCTGAGGCGCGTGACCGCCTATGGAACAAATTCCGCAGAAAATAGCCCAAAAGCTCCACCTCCTGCCCCAGCAGCCGGGCATCTATATCTGGAAAAACGCCGAGGGAGAGGTTATCTACGTGGGCAAGGCCCGCTTGCTGGAAAGCCGCATCAAAAGCTACCTGAACAACTCCCCGAAAGATATTAAAACCGAACAACTCCTGCGCCACATCGACGACCTGGACTATATCATCACGCTCTCGGAACACGATGCCTTCATCCTTGAAGCCAACCTGATCCGGCGCCACCAGCCCAAATACAACATCCTGCTCAAGGATGACAAGCGCTATCCCTTCGTCAGGATCACCCTCGCGGAGCCCTTCCCCCGCATCATGGTGACCCGCGAACTGCTGAAAGACGGTTCCCGCTACTTCGGGCCATTCACAGACGCCAAATCCCTGCGGATGACCCTGCGCAATTTCGAGTGGATTTTCCCCATCCGCACCTGTTCGCGGGTGATTCCGGCCGACAAGGTGCGTTTCAGGCAAGCCTGCATCAACCACCAACTTGGGAAATGCCCCGCCCCCTGCATCGGAGCGGTTTCGCAGGCCGATTACATGCGCGTGGTGATGCGCCAGATGAGCTTCTTCGAGGGCAAGCACCAGGAAGTGCTGGATGAGCTTCGTGCCGAGATGAACGGGCTTTCCGAGGAACTGAAATTCGAACAGGCCGCCAAAACGCGTGACCGCATCCTCGCCATCGAACGCATCCAGAAGCGCCAGGTGGTCTATTCCCCGGATGCCCGGAACACTGATGTGATCGGCTTTTACCAGGAGGATAAGATCGCCGTTTGCGTGGTGCTGAGGATAATGAGCGGCATGGTCGTTAACCGGGAGGACTATCCCCTCGGCAATACTGAAAACGACACTCCGGAAGAGGCTTTGGCCGCCTTCATCAAACTCTATTGCTCCCGCCGGGATGAACTGCCCGACGAAATCCTGCTGCCGCTGGAACCGGCCGAGTTTGAGGAACTGAATTCCTGGCTGGAAGGGAAACTGAGCCTGCCCCAGCGCGGCGAAAAGAGCAAACTGCTGGCAATGGCAAAACGCAACGCCTTTCAGCTCATAGAGGAACGCAAGCTGGCCCACATCCGCAGAGCCAACCGCACCGTCTTTCCCATCCAGGAACTGAAGGAAAAACTCGCCCTTTCCAAACTGCCCCGCAAGATGGTCTGCATGGACATTTCAACCATCCAGGGCACGGATACCGTTTCCTCCGCCGTTTTCTTCGAGAACGGCAAGGCCAAAAAGAAATTCTACCGCCATTTCATCATCCGCGACGTGGACACCCAAAACGATTACGCCGCCCTCCAGGAAACCCTCACCCGCTTCCTGGGTGAAACAGCCAGGGATGAAAGCCTGCTGCCCGACCTGATCATCATCGACGGCGGGAAAGGCCAGCTTGGAGCCTGCAAAGAGGTTTTGGACGCCTCGTCCCATCCGGAAATCCCCATCATCTCCCTGGCCAAACGCGCCGAGGAAGTCTATTTGCCGGGTCGCCCGGATTCTATAATCCTGCCCCGCTCCTCCTCTTCGCTGCGTCTGCTCACCGCCATCCGCGACGAAGCACACCGTTTTGCCATCACCTTCCACCGCTCCCGCCGCTCAAAACGCACCCTGCTAAGCGAACTGGAGGACATCCCCGGAGTGGGCGAGCAAACAAAGTTCCTGCTGCTGAAAGAGCTGGGCTCAGTGGAGGCAATCAAGGCCGCCAGCCCAGAAGAACTGATGAAGGTCAAAGGAATCGGCAGGAAGATGGCTGGGCGAATCCATGCCCATTACCATTCTTCATAAAAGACAACACCAATGAAAAGGCCCGCTACCGTCAGCGGGCCTTTTTTTTATGCTCGGTTTCAGGGGTTTGGATTCCCCGTTGAGGTTCCAATCCTAAAGGTAATTCAAGATTTGGTTGGCGCGTGAGATGAAGGACTTGAGTTCGTCACCGCTGAAGGCGCGCTGTTCCAGCAGGGAGAGGTCGTGCAGATAGGTGCAGAGGGTGTTCACCTCTTCCTTTTTACCTGAGGCGTCGAGTTCCAGGATCTTGTTAATGACAGGGTTGGCGCGGTTGACAACCAGGGTGTGGTCCTTGAGCATGCCGCTGTCGCTATGGCGTTGAATTTGACTCATGTCGTGCCAGCGCCTCATGAATTCGTTGAAGACGATCATGGAAGGGATTTCCGGTGATTTGAGGCTTTTCACCTCCACTTTGATTGGGGTGTAAGCGTGTTCAAATAAGGCTTTGAGGGTTTCTTCGCCAAGTTCCTCGCGCACGTCGAAGGGGATTTCGTAAGGCCGGATCAGGGTGCGCTCGTCTTCCTGTTTCAGATAGGGATTGAGAGCCGTGGTGGCGTTGGGGTGTTTCTTGAGGAATTCAGCGTAGCTATCCTTGCTGAAGGACGCTTCCACTTTCTGGCCCAGCGCCCGGTAAAAGATTTCCTTCAGCTTGTCCGAACCGGCGCGTCCATCCCTGTCCACCAGTTCTTTCTTGTCCTGGTCCACCAACAAGTCGTTGATTTCGCTGTCCACGCGGATGAATTCGATCTTGTCGAGCTTGCTTTCCAGTTGCTGGTAGAGATGGGTGTCCAGAGGCGATGTTTGGTAGATGACCTCGATGCCCTGTTCCTTCATCAGGCTGAGGTAGCTTACCTGCGTATCCTCCCCCGAGGCATACCAGATCCGGGTCTTGTCTCCCTCGGATTTGTTTCTGGCCTTGTATTCCTCGAGGGTAACATAGTCGCCGGAAGCGGATTTGAAGATCACCCGGTCCTTCATGGCTTCGAAGAAATCCTCGTCGCGGATGAGGCCGAACTTGATGAAGGTGTCGATGTCCTTCCAGTATTCTTCATATTTCTTGCGGTCTTCGGCAAAGGTTTCGCCAAAGCGGTCAGCCACCTTCTTCACGATGTATTTGCTGATTTGGCGCACCTGGGCGTCGTTCTGCAAAAAGCTTCTCGAAACGTTGAGCGGGATGTCCGGAATGTCGATCCCGCCCTTGAGCAGCAGGAGGAAATCCGGGATGAGGTCCTCAAGGTTGTCGGCCACGAAAACGTTGTTGCAGTAGAGCTTCACCTCGCCCTTGAAGAAATCCGGGTCCTCGCGCAGCTTGGGGAAATAGAGGATGCCGCGGAGGTTGACGGGGAAATCGGCGTTCAGGTGTATCCAGAAAACCGGGTCCTGCCAGTCGTGGAACACCTTGCGGTAGAATTCTTTGTATTCCTCTTCCGTAACGTCTTTTGGCTTGCGGTTCCAGAGGGCTTCCTTCTGGTTCACCTGCTCGTCCTTGAACATGATGGGCCTGGGCATGAAGTTGCAATATTTTTCCAGAATCCCGCGTATTTTCCCATCCTCCGCGAAGCTGTGGGAATCTTCGTTCAGGTGGACCGTTATCGTGGTCCCGATTTCCTTGCGTTTTCCGGCCCGCATCACGTATTCTGTGCTTCCGTCGCATTCCCAGCCGGCGGCTTCACTGCCTGGCGAACAGGATAGCGAATCGATGGTGACCTTTTCCGCCACCATGAAGCTGGAATAGAAGCCCAGTCCAAAGTGTCCTATGATGTTGCTCTGGACATCCTTGAACTTGTTCACAAATTCTTCCGCGCCGGAAAAGGCGATCTGGTTGATGTATTTGCGGATTTCATCAGCCGTCATGCCGATGCCGGTGTCAGAAACCTCGATGGTTTTCTTTTTGGAATCCAGCTTAACGCTGATCTTCATGTCCTCTTCCTTGAAGTCCGGATCGGCGTATTTGCGCTTGTTGATGGCGTCAACGGCATTGGAGATCAATTCGCGCAGGAAGATATCGTGCTGGGAATAAAGCCACTTCTTTATGATGGGAAAGATGTTTTCCGTGTGGATGCTGAGGCTGCCTTTTTCGACGTCTTTGGCGGTTTTGGCAGTCTGTTTGGCCTTTTTCTTCTCTTCTTTGGCCTGCTTGTCTTTTTTAAGTTCGTCCTCGGACGCTGTATGCTTGTCTTTTTGTTCTGTCATAAAACTCTCCTTTATCTGAAATACGTTTCTGAGGATAGAATAAGCGGGACAGGGAAATTGTCAAGCTAAATTAGCAGTTATTGGGCGAGAGTGCTAATAATGGCCTTTTTATCTGAGCGCGAATATGTTAAGACGGGAAGGCCCGTAATGGAGAGGCTCCCTTGACCTGTCGGCCACGCCCTTAGCCCTTGCGACTATCGCCCTCCCCCACCTCTCGTATAATTCCCGCATCAAATGCGGGTATTTGGCGGGAGGCGCTTTAGGATCATGATACAGGGCCTTAATGGTCCAAAGGCATCGCAAAGTAACACGCTGGCGTCGAGCGAGGAACTAGCATCGACTGCAGAAAAGAGCAAAGTATTTATACTTCAATACATCCTGTCGTCCATGCTCACCGCGTTCGCCGTATGCCAGGTAACTTTTCCATGTTTCAGAACCCGGTCAAAGCAAGCCACTTGCGCAGGAGATACGCTGGATTATTATATCAAAAGATAAAAATGACAGGAGCCAAACATGTTGATAGAGTTGAACGATACAAATTTCGAGACTGTGACCCAAAAAGGCATTGTAGTTGTGGATTTCTGGGCTGCCTGGTGCGGTCCCTGCAGAATGATAGCGCCAACGCTGGAGGAACTGGCGGTTGAGCAACCCGACATAACCATCGGAAAGCTGAACGTGGATGAATTTCCCCAACTTGCCGCCCGTCATGGCGTTATGAGCATCCCCACCCTGCTGTTCTTCGTGAATGGTGAACTCAAGGACACCTCCATCGGGGCTGTGCCCAAATCGGTGCTTGAGAAAAAAATCGAACTACTGCGCGGCTGATTGTCACCCAGGCTGAGTTTGAAGCGTAACAACCTCGTGAACCGGACAGAGTACCTGCTCTTCCGGTTCGCTTTGTTTAAACTGAGGCTGCTTCCCTACCCTTGGGGGCGCTGGCTGCTCACGCGCCTTTTCCTCTGGATTGGCTACGGACTGGGCATTCGACGCCAGGTGGCGGCAGAAAACCTCCAAAGGGTGTATCCGGGTATGCCGCCCAAGCAACGGAAGCAGCTTTTGAAAAGGGTTTACCTCAATCTTGGCCTCAGCGCCGCGGAGCTTTACCTCCTGCCGGAAAAGCAGCTTATCTCCTGCACCAGCATAAACGGCAGGGAAAACTTGGAAGCCGCACTGGCGCTGGGAAAGGGAGTAATTCTGGCCACAGCCCACCTGGGCAACTGGGAGGCGGCGAGGACTTTGCCGCTCTTCGGCATTCCGCTGGCCGCGGTGGTGCAAAAACAGCACAATCACCTGTTCGACGCCTACAACAATGCCTTGCGAACCCGTCAGGGAGTGCGGCTCATAGACCAGCGGCACGGGCTGAAAGAACTTCTGGCCTGCCTGCGCCAAAACATGGTGGTGACCATCCTCACCGACCAAAATGCCGGTCCCGTGGGACTGATTCTGGAATTTCTGGGCCACCCGGCTCCGCATTGGAAAGGGGCGGCGAAAATCTCGCTACGTTACAAGGCTCCAATCGTTCCGGGCTACGCATTGCGAAACCCTGATGGGGGCATCAGCATCTGCTTTGAACCGATGATCCACCATCCGGAACTGAGTGACAGCACGAAAAACCAACTCCTCCTCCTGAAAGAGATTAACGCCGTCACCGAACGCTACATCAGGCAGAATCCCGAGCAGTGGCTCTGGCTGCATCGGCGCTGGCTGATTCCAGAGCGAAGCCCCCTGAACCAGGCGCAAGAAATCCGCTCCTGAAGCTGTCCAGAAGCCGTTTGTGGTTCTCGACTCCAAGCTCCTCCTTGCAAAAACCAGCCGGAATCGTCAAGTTTCGGTTGACAAGCTCTGCCACTGTGAAATTAGGGTAAAACCAATCATTTTGGGAGTTCAAAGATGTACATAGACCACCGCTACGATGTTCTGGAAATCTTGGGAACGGGGTCCTGGGCCAACGTTTTCAAGGTGCGTGACGTTCGCACGGATAACATTTACACCCTGAAGCTGTTCCAATACCTCTCGTCGCAGGACCTTTACAAGCAGTTCAAGGCTGCCGACATGCACCACATCACCAAGATCGTGCATCCCAACCTCAGCCGGGTGGTTGATTTCGGACACGTTAGCGATCATATCTACTTCGTGAGCGAATACTTTGACGGAACCACGTTTAACAACTTCCGCTTCAACAAGGCGCGGGTGAACGACTTCTATGACATCATCGTGCAAATCTGCTACGCTTTGAACGCCCTTCACACCCAGAATATAATGCATAATGACCTCAAGCCTGAGAATATACTTTATAGAAAGACACGTAACGGCATAGAGGTGAAGGTCATAGACTACGGCTTCTCCCGTCCGGAACTGAGCCTGGACACCCAATACGTAACCGGGACCCTGCCTTATATCGCACCGGAAATCTACACCGGCAAGGGGGCCTGTTACGCGAGCGACTTTTACTCTTTGGGCGTGTTAATCTACCGCATGCTCACCGGCAGTTTTCCCTTTACACTTGACCAGATCAACGCCATGCGAAGCAGCCGCCGGCAATATTTCTCGCCGGTTTATCCTGTGGACCTGAACCCGAACATCCCACTGCCCCTCCAAAACCTCTGTATCGAACTACTGGACCGCAATCCGGAAAGCCGTCCCCATAAAAGCGAAGAAATAATCGAATACATTAACCGCAGCACCAACCGTCAGTATCAGTTTTCCGTCTCCTGGTCCTTGGTGAACTCCATGCAGTTCAACAGCTATGTGGTGCAGGAGCGGATAGTGAACGATTTGCTGGACTACCTGCCGCAAGTTGAGGCAGCCAACGGCAAGATCATCTCGCTGGTGGCGGGCGAAGGCATGGGTAAAGACAATATTCTTTCGCTGTTCCGCTATCACATCCTGCGGGGCAGCTACTTCATCTTCGATTACACCTGCACCAGCAAGGAATATGAGGCTTTTTTCGCGCTGATAAAGGAATACCTGCGTTCCCTTTCGGAAGATGAGATCGCTGCCAATGGCTCGCTGCAAAACATTTCGGAAAAAATGAGGCGGTATCTCTTCATGTCCGAAGAGGCAGCCATGGACGTAACGCCCAGCGAGGCGGACCTTAAGGCTGACTTCGAATTTGCCAAAGCCCTGCTCGCCGAGCTTGCCGAATCAAAGCCGGTGATCTTCATCGTGCGCAATATCCAGCATCTGCACCGCCATTCCCTGGAGTTTCTCAATTTCTTTTCCAACACTGTGGTAAACAACCGGATCATGATCGTTATGAGCTGCACAGACTTTAACCAGGTGCGGCAGATTCGGAACACGGTGCTGATCAATGTTCCCATGTTCACGCCGGATGAATCGGCCGCCTATATCCGCAAAATGGTTAATGGGGACGTTCCGAACCACTTTTGCAGGCTGATCCATACCCGCTCGGCGGGTAATCCCTTCCTGATCAGGGAAATCATGATCAACCTCACCCTGCGGGGAATGATCAGCTATGACGGTGAATACCATTTCCCGGCTGACCTTGACGACTACAGCATCCCCACCCGCCTGCTCCAATCCGTTATCAGGCGCGTGGAACACCTCACTCCGGCCAGCATGAAGCAACTTCAGAAGCTATCCGTCGTGCAGACACCCATCTCCCGTGAATTGATCCGT
Source organism: Candidatus Cloacimonadota bacterium (assembly GCA_012516855.1). NCBI lineage: Bacteria > Pseudomonadati > Candidatus Cloacimonadota > Candidatus Cloacimonadota bacterium. The sequence goes on along the minus strand of JAAYWB010000009.1, from coordinate 22,068 downwards.
CATATCTGCAAGGCAAGGGACGAAGAGATCTACGACCTCCTCAACGAAGCAAAATACAACGAAATCCTGCTCAAACAAGGCAACCACTATCATTTCACCTTTGCCGAGGCCAAAACCTATCTCCACGACCGCTGCCAGCCAAAGACGCGAAATCTGGTCTCGAAGCGGGTTCTGGAGTTTTATGATAATCAGAACGTGACCGACCCTCAAACCTGCATGGGGATAATCGGAAACGCACGCACAGCAGGTGACAGGGCTTCCGAACGGCGTTATCTGCTGCGGCTGCATCTGTTGCACAGCGAAGACCTCCTCCAGCAGGAAGCTTATGATGCCTTGGCGCATGCTCTGAGAATAGATTTTAGCGGGGATATTGATTTGCGGCAGGAAGAGATTGTGGAAGACTTGGTGAAATTCCGCCGTATGGTTGAAATCACCGGCTGCACCACCGAAGCGGAATTTATCTACGCGCGCCAGTCCGACATTCCCGAATGCTTTGAAAAATACTTATTGCTGGGAACGCTGTTCCTCTTTCAGGGGGACCGCAAGAGCGCTCTAAAGAACTTTGAGAAAGCGGAGAAACTTTCAGCCGATGCCAGCCAGAAGTCAACAGCCAAGCTTTACCAGGCACAGATCTATGCTCGCACAGAGCCTGCCCGGGTGAAGAAATGCCTGGACGGCATAGCTCTGGAAAAAGTGTCACAAGCATTCCAGATAAAGGCGGCGACCCTGATGGCTGCCTACGAAAGCCGTGACCGTGATTATGACCGCGCTGCCCGGGGACTGGAGGATTTTTTGACCGAACTGGCGCCCAGCCAGGACCCGGATGCCATGATCGAACTGGCCTCGCTGCACAACACGTTGGGAGAGATCTACAGCATTCAAAAGAACATTGCTGAGGCTGACGAGCATTTCAACACCGCCCTGAATATCTGGAATTCCTTCAACATCCGCCGCCACTTGGGCTGGATCCACAACAACCTAGCCGACCTTTACCTGAAGCAGGGCTTCACTATTCTGGGCCTTAAACACGCGCAGCAGGCACAGATCTTTGCCAAGGACCGCCAAAACCTTCTGGCTGAGGGACGCGCACTCCTCAACCAAGGCGAGGCGATGATCAAGATGGGTCGCTTTGAAAAAGCGGAAGAAACACTGCAGGAAGCAAAGGAAATGATCACCCGGGTCGGGGCAAACAAATACCTGGTTTCCATCGAACGAAACCTGGCCCTGGCCAAAAGCAAGATCAGCGATTTCGGCCACTATTACAAATTTATCCTCGAACACGAACCCAAGCTGATCGAAGGCACGATTTCAGAGATCAATCCGCTGGTTAAAACCTATTTCTACTACCTCAGCGAGATGTCCAATCCCAAGAAGCTGCGCCGGCTGATCAGCAAAAACGCCCATATCGACTATGCCCAGATCCAGGAACAGGAGTTTTACCACAACGTCCTCAGCCTGCTGGCGATGATGGAGAAGGATTACTCCACTGCCCTCAACGAATTGAAGCTGGCCCTGCAATTTGCCGGGGAGATCAACAACCACTACGCGATGGCAGTTTTCAATGTGCTGCAGGCCACCTGCCACTACGGTCTGGGCGACACAGCACGGGCTGCAGACCTGATCGCCAAGGCCAGGCCGGCAATCCAGGAATACCAATACCGCTATTGGGAACACAGCCTTGACCTGCTGGAACTGAAGCTGCAATTGACCGATCCATCCATCCCCCTGCGAAAGGTTTTGCGCGGTATCAACAGACAGTTGGAACTGTGCCGCGGCTTGAAATACTATCAATTGGTTGAGGAACTTCTGCAGTTGAAGATCCAGCTTTTAGTGGAACTGGGCTCACTGGGAGCGGCTGAGAAGGAATTTGCTGCCTACCGTAAATATCTGGAAGCCATCACCACAGGCATCAGAGAAGATGACCGGACCAACTATTTGGAGGTGAAGCGCTACGGGCTGCAGGACGTTTCAAAATTCAGGGTGGTGCCCATAGCTTCGCGCCGCAGGAACACACGCAGCCGCTGGAACGACATGCTGTTCGACATTTCCAACGTGAACAGCGTGCAGAGGGTGAAATTCCTCATCGAGAAAGGCATCGGCCAGATCATCGCACCCTGGAAGTTTCTGCTGCTGGTGTGGTCGGACAAACTGGGAAGCTTTTACAACTTCCACAGCTATAACACCGACCCGGAGACCATTCTGCCCCCGGCTTACCTGCCATTCGTCGATAAAGCAATTCAATCCAACAACCTGGTAACCTTCACCAATGAAGGTGAGCACATTGCCATCCTGCCCCTGCTCTCCGGCAGCAAAGCTATCGGCTATCTGGTCCTGAGCGATGCCGGAGAACTGGAATTCACTCCTGGCGAACAGGCTTTGCTGAAAAACGTGAAATCCCACCTCGCTGCCATGCTGGTCCGCACCTGGGACTATCAAAAGATCAATCTGCGCATGGAGAAAATGAACCACCTCATCGAGATTTCGCATGAACTAATGGGACTGATGGACCTGAACGACCTGGAGACTGCGATGGTGGCGGCTGCCATAGACCTCACCAACGCCAGCAGGGGCTTCCTGATCAAGAAAGATACCGACGGCAACAATATATTTCAAGTGCAGATGGACCATAACGGCCAAATCCTCAACAACGCCTTCGGGGTTAGCAAGACCGCCCTCAACCTCTGCCAGGACGGGCAGAAAACCATATCAGTTTACAACGCCCAAATCGACAAAAGCTATGAAAATTCCATAAGCGTGCACGATTACGCCATCCAATCTATTTTCTGCAGCCCCCTCAGGTGGGAAGAGGAATACGTTGGCTATCTCTATCTGGACAATCTGGACGACAGCACCCGTGACATGTACCTGAACGAAGATATCATGGTGCTGCTGATGAATCTCTTCGCGAACGCCGTCAAAAACGTGCTGCAATACTCCGCCTTGACGCAGAAAAGCGCGGAACTTAACAACCTTGAGCAGCTCAAGGACGAATTCATCGCCATTGTGACCCATGAACTGAACACACCCATCTTCATCATGCAGGGGGCCCTGGGTAAGCTAAAACGCAGTGCCAATCTGGATGAGACACAGCGACGGCAGATACTGTCGGAACTGGAAGCAGCTATGAACAAGCTGAGTTTAACCTCTTCAGACATCCAGACCATGAACCATTACAATCTGGCCCAGGATTTGGAAAAATCCCCTCTGCGGGTTGGCGATGTGCTGGAACATATACACCAGCAGGTGGAAATCCTTTCCCGTGAGCGCAGAATGCACATCAGATTGGAGATAGAGCCTGGCTTGCCTCAGCTCCAATCCAACTGGACAGACTTCCACCGTATGGTCTATAATGTTGTGCTGAATGCCGTGCGCTTCACCCGGGAATTCGGCCTGATCACCATCGGGGCACGCCGGTCCGCCTTTGCACAGGAAAAGATAGACAACAAGGAAACCCTGGTGATCTTTGTTACCGACAACGGCATGGGAATGCCCAAACACCTGATCAACGAAGTGTTCCGCAAGTTTTACGAGCTGAACGCCATCTACGCCCACAAGAGCGGAACAGTTGAGTATCGCAGCAGCGGCCTTGGTTTGGGGCTCTCCATCTCCAAGCGAATCGCTGAACTGCACGGAGGACAGATCGTGATCAAAAGCAAGGAAAACGAAGGCACCTCCGTGTTCATCATCCTACCCTTCAAATAAGAGGGATGTATAATAATATGCGCCAACACATACACGCAAAACCAACTTGTGGATTTTGTTCCCTGCCGCGTTTCAGCCTGGTCCTGATCATCCTGATGCTCTTTGCTGCGGCTTTGCCAGCCCAGCCAGTTCGCGAGGACGACGACTTTGCCTACATCGTTGAACTCTATTACAGCGGCGATGCCTATCTGGACGAGGTTTCGGCGGAACTGGAAGCCTTTGGCAACCGCTATCCGGATTCCAATTACAGCCAGTATATACTTTACCTGAAGGGAAATATCGGCCTCAAACGCGGGGAATATGACCTCAGCAGTAGCATCTACGAAGATTTACTGCAGCAGGAACTTCATCCGGACATATTGGCTGACATTCAACTCAATTATGCCATCACAAACTACTATCGTAGCGATTACCCCAAGTGTTTGAAGCTGCTTGACGAATTGGAGTGTTCTGCGGTCCATCCCTGGTATCTTTATCAGGTGAATGTTTGGCGGGGCCGCATCAAAGCCAGACAGGAACTATGGTTTTCCGCCGCTGAAGAATATCAGAAAGCCCTGGCAGTGAACGCTGCCGAGGTCCGGTTCGATTATTTCCAGACCCTGCTTGCTTTGGAGCGCGAGGACCAGGTCACGGCAATCCTGGATACGCTTTCGGCCTCCTCATCAGACTATATGCAATTTCACGGAGCCTGGCTCGACCAGCTTCTTTCAGAAGGTCGCTACACAGAGTTTGAGGAACACGCCGCCGCTCTGGACAGCCTTCATTCCTCTTCAACGGTATTGACTCTGCTGCGAACGCGCAAAGCCTTGGAGCTGGGTGAGAGTCTGGATACCAAAATCTGGCTGGAACTGCAAACAGAACCTTCTGACTTGGCCACCTTCTACCGCGCGCTACTGTTGAAACAGCATGGGTACATAGGTCCAGCCGATTCTCTGCTCAAATCCCTGCTTCATTCCCCGCAAGGGGACATTGCCGTGCAAGCATATCTGGAACGTTTGAAAGGCCTGAGAAAGACTGACCCCGCATCCGCCACCAACCAGCTTGAGAAATTCATGGAAGACCCCCGTTTTCGGCGCGGGGACACACATTTCTTGCTGGGAGAGTTCAAAATGGCTGATGGTGAATACTTGGGCGCTCTTCACAATTTCATTGAAGCCACAAACTTCCGTCTGGACACCCCCACGGCGGAACGCGTTCAAATCCTTGCCGCCCGTTGCTACTATGAAATCGGCCAGCCGGAACTGAGCTCCGAAGCCTGCAACCGCTATTTGAACAATTACCCTGATGGTCGTTACCGCGACCTGGCTCTCTTCTTTATTGCCAAAAGCCAAACCTTGCCGGAAAATGCCCGTCTGGCCAGGCTCAACTATGAAAAACTATTGCGCGAACATCCCGATTCTGCCTGGGCCACAGAAGCCCGTTTCGATCTGGCGGAGCTTCATTTCTTGGCTTCCGAGTATCCAGAGGCTGAAGCGCTATACCAAAGCCTGGCCGACAGCGGAACGGAGCATACCGGCTTCAAACTGCGCCTGGCCCAGACCTATTTCTATCAGGACAAATACGCCGAAGCCAGCCAGATAATTTCTTCCGACTTGGACCCCTCCACCGATTTTGAAGCCGCTCTTCTGCAGGGGGGAATAAGCTTCAGCCAAAAAGATTACGAAAGTGCCCTCGGCACCTTTACCAGGGCTAGGGACCTTGCCACCACGCCTTCCCAGAAGACGGAAGCCCTTTCCTATCAAGCTTACACCCTCTACTACCTGAAACGTTACGCTGAGGCCTCCAAGCTCTTTCAGGACCTCAGCCGCGACAGCCTCAACGCCGACATCTACCTCTACCAGGCCGCGAAAGCCGCGGCCGCCGGCAGAAACTGGGTTAGGGCCCTCGAGCTTTACGACCGCTGGCTGGATGAATTTCCGGAATCTGACTATTTCCTAAGCGTCCTGGCCGACATCGCCAACACCAATTTCAACCTTGGCCGCTATTCCGAATCCCTCACAGACTGGCTGAATATCCTGAAGCGCTTCACCAACAACACCTATGTTGAAGATGCGGACAGACCTTTGCTGGCTGAGGTTTTCACGGGCATCGAAACCTGTTCCCGAAAATTGCGGGGAACTGAGCACATCGACACGATCGCCAATATGATTGACAGCTTCAAAAGCGACTACATCAAGTTCGAACTGGAATACATCCTCGTGAAGCTGTATGCTGATGCCGAACTCTGGGAAGACCTGCTCCGCGAGGCATCTCAGTTCAGGGCCAGCCTTGGTTTGCCCCGCCAGAGGCAAAACGAGTTTGACCAATTGCTGCTCCAATCGCTCATCAAACTGAATAGACTGGAAGAGGCGGACAGCCTTGCAACGATGATCCAGACGGAAGACCCCAGCCGTTGGGTCCTGGTTCAGTGGGCAGAACTGGCGGAACTCAATGGCAAGCCGGAAATCGCTCTGGAGCGTTATCAACGGGCCTATGCCATAAGCCCGGACGCCGATGTCTGGCTACGCATGGTGGAACTCTCCGCCGCCAACAACTGGCCTGAGTTTGACACCATCTGGGAATCAGGAAGCCAATTCCAGGCGGATCATCCTCAAACCCAGCTTCTGCGAGTGGAATATTTCTTTCACACCGGCAGCTTGGCTGATGCCAGAGCCTTGGCGGATTCACTGCTGGACAGCCAGACCAACCCCTGGATAAGGGCTGGCGCGGAAATCTGGCTGGACAGGATTAGCCTGGAGCAAGGCGATTATCACTCCGCCCGCCGTGGTTTTCAAAAAATCAGGCTACTCTATCAGGATTTTCCCGAAGTCCATTCCGAGGCTTGCTATTACTATATAATCAGCCTGGTCAAACTGGGCGAAACCCACGAAGCGAGGTTAGCCCTGACTGAATACCGGCACCTGTTCAGCGATGCGCAGGCAGATGAAATCGAAGCCTTGCTGAATAACGGCAGGTAGGGGCAGATGCGCAAAAACCTGGCAACTGTCCTGACCGCATTGTTTCTGGTCTGTGTGACGCTTTCAGCCCAGCCCCAGGCGCTGCCTTCAGTGGAAATAGGTTCAGATGTGGCAGTGAAAGCTCCCCTGGTTAAAAAGCCTCTCCCCTATCCTGGCGAGACCCCCACCGACAGCATCCCGCCGATGATTCCGCCTGTTTTCTCCCTCAAGCACAGGCCAAGCGCCCTGCCCCAAGGAACTGTGCGCCCTCTTCGTCTGGAATTAAGCACCGGAACTGATTTCGAGACCAAATTCGCCGCGTCCTGTTATCCATCATTGATGTTCATCCCCCTGCTGAGATTGGATGCCGACCTCTGGGTGCCCGGGACCAATGTCTCGCGAAGCACCCTCAACGCCAGCCTGCAAACGGATTTCGACCCCGAACTGCGTTTCAATCACCTGTTCTCCTGGCAAAAAGCCAAGACTCGGTGCTTCGCTACCGGGGCCTTTTCCTACAGCATCGCCAACCTGTATAGTGAAATCGCCATCCATGACATCTACTTCTCAAACCTGAAGACCGATCTCTCTTTGGAGGAGGTGGAGCAAAACCTCGCCGGGGCTTCCCAAGCGGATTTCGCCATTGGCATTAGGCATTCCCACGATCTGGAGCTGCACAAACTCAAATTCACGAACCGGCTGGTGCTGCAGGATACAGCCTTCGGCCTTTCCGTGCAATATCACGCGCCCTGGCTGGAAGAGCATCTGCCCGAACTCAAGCTGGGCCTGATGACCGATTTCATCCACGTTTTGCCAGTCATAGACTTGCACCGCCGCTTCCTACTGGGTCGGGGAAAATATCTGGAACTGAGCAACCGCAGCGAGTTTCAGAACCTGACCTTCCAGAGGTTGCGGGAGCTGTATCCCTGGACGGTCCTGCCTGAGAGGGAACGAGTGGTGATGACGCCCCTAAACCTTTCCCTAAGCGGCTGGCAGGCTTTCAACGATGAAGATGCCCTCTTCCGGTTGCTGGGTTTTCGCCAAAACCTCCGCTTCAGCTACAACCAACCCCAACTCTACGTCCGTGACGTTTCGGGGCAAACCTGGTTGCGCCAGACTGACATCCTGAGCTACCGGCTGGGGGCCGAAGCCAGTATGCAATTCTGGGGCTGGATTATCGACCAGGACCTGAACCTTAATTTGGAATACCTGCAGGATGAGCGTTGGCGTCGCAGGCCCTTCTCCCCCATCTTCAATGCCCTTACCGAGGCCCGCCACAACTTAGGCGAACTGGAACTTTTGGCCCAGCTCGACCAGCAATACTGGCGCCGCGACGAGTTTGACCAACCGCTTTCAGCCGTCTTTGACCTCAGCCTCGGATTGAGCCTGCCCCTCAGGAGCGGCCTGAGCCTCACCGCTGGCCTGAATAACGTTTTCAACTCGAAGCACGGAAATTTCGGCGACCTGCCAAACCCGGGCCGAAGCCTCCATGTTTCCTTCAGCTATCTTCCTCTGCGCTGATGGATTGTTCTGGATAGCTGTTTAGATGAATTCCTGCAGAAATCCCATTTGTTGCCGACTCTGCCCGTCCTTAACGCCATCCATTTCACTCCCCGTTTGCCTCCCCATGAGTTCCCGCCTGAAATGCGGGAATTGCGCGGGAGGCGAAAAGGATGCGGATGGTATAGGGCTAAGGGCGGATAAAGTTTTATGCTTGACCTAAATTGAACAGAAGAAATTATGCCGTTGCATGGATAACGCATCTGGAGGTGAATAATGCGTAAACTGGACCTGCAACAGGAACGGGCCCGGATTACAGGATTTATCCGCGAATATCTGAAAACTGCTGGTTTTGCCAGGGTGATCTTCGGACTGTCCGGCGGCGTCGATTCCGCCGTGTGCGCGGCCCTGGCAGTTGAAGCCCTGGGCAAGAAAAACGTGATCGCGGCGATTATGCCTTACAGGACCAGCCAGCCGGAATCCCTGGCCGACGCCGGCCTTCTGGCCGGGATATTGGGAATAGAGCACCACGTAATAGATATCACGCCCATGGCCAACGCCTATTTTACCACTTACGAACCTGAAGCCGACAAACTCCGCATAGGCAACTGGCTGGCCCGCACCCGGATGTGCGTGCTTTTTGACCTCAGCGTCAAACACCGCGCCCTGGTTATGGGAACCAGCAACCGAACGGAGCTGATGGTTGGCTATGTCACCCAATTCGGCGATGCCGCCTGTGCTTTCGAGCCGATCGGCCACCTCTACAAGACTGAGGTCTGGGAACTTGCCAAGCTTCTGGATATTCCGGACAAGATAATCAATAAAACACCAACAGCGGACTTCTGGGCCGGACAAACCGACGAAGCCGATCTGGGACTTACCTATCCGGTTCTGGACGAGATTCTTTACGCCCTCACTGAACTTGACGTGAACGTGGATGCTTCGGAAAACTTGGAACATCCTACCGAGTTGTATCGGAAAGTGGAAAGAATGATCACGGCTTCAGCCTTCAAACGCAGGCTGCCGCCTGTTTTGGAGAACTGAGCATGCTGCTGAACAGAGAACGCTGTTTCAAGTGCAGAGCAGAACGGAGCGTGCGCAAATGCCCCCGCAACCGGGACAAGCTGATTGGCTGGAAATGCTGTTTGGAACTGAGGGTCGATCTGCGCTGTCCCTCCGAATGCCCCTACAGCGCGGTGAAGGATAAAAACAGCCCCTTCCCCGCTTTCCGAGCCGATTCCAACACCGAATTCACCCGCACCGCCAAACGCCACATCGACCTCTGGATCTATCAGCCGCAGGAAGGGCTGGATGGACTCAGCCCCGCCGATTATGCTGCCAAGAACAGCGCTGGAATGCTGGCCTGGCTCGGCGGATTCCAGTTTCCTGCCAATTTCCCCATGACCTATCTTCTCCAAAAACTCCAGCTGCCGCACGATGAATATGAAGAACCGGAAACCCCGGAAACGGTGGCATTCGGATTCTTCGACGCCGTGATAACCCAAGACTGGCAAAAGCTGCGCGCTTTCACCATCAATGACCGGGAAGACCGTGACTTGGCAGAACGCTATACCAGGCTTGTTTCCGAGATACCTGAGCTGAAAAAGGTGAACCGTTACGAAATCCTGCACGCCGGGGCCGCCGATGACGGCGTGAGCGCGATGGTGGTGCTGGACTTGGGCGGAAAGTTGATCTGGGCGGTTCTGCTCACTTCAGCGGAAGGCCGCTGGAAAATCCGACAGAACCTCAATGGCGGCCCCCATCTCTATTACGGGCAAAACAAACTATTCTACAAACTGGCGGAACACCTTGCCCAGGGCGAAGCCGAAGCGGCCTGGAACCTGATCAGGAAAAACCTGCCCCTCTATCCTGACTGTGCTGATCTCTATTACTACCGCGCGCTTTACTGGCAATTGGCAAGGCAGTTTGACAAGGCCAAAGAGGACCTGCGCAACTCCCTGGCCCTGGACAATCATTTCTTCGCTGCCGGTTTCGCGCTCTCGGCGCTTTATCTGAATGACCGGGAACTGGAACAGGCGAAGGAACTGCTTTCCTGGCTGGCTGCCGACCGCCCCGATGACCTTAATGTGCGCAACAATCTGGCTGCCTGTGAAGCTGGCCTCGGTAACATTTCCGCCGCCCAGGCCATCTGGCGTGAACTGCTGAAAATCGCTCCCAACTATGAACCAGCTCTCAAAAACCTTGAACGCTACCCAGGCTGAACAGGCCAAATGGATGAAACGGGCCATCAGAGCCGCTGAAAAAGCGCGCGGGACCTGTTCTCCAAACCCCTTTGTGGGAGCCGTGATCGTGAAAAACGGCAAAATGATAGCTGAAGGCTGGACTCAGAGTTACGGCGGTGACCACGCCGAGGTCCAGGCCCTTGCCAAGGCTGGGAAAGATGCCCGGGGCGCGGATATGTATGTAACGCTGGAACCCTGCTCCCATCAGGGGAAAACTCCGCCCTGCACCCAGGCCATCATCGCGGCTGGAATCAAACGAGTCTATCTGGGCATTCTGGACCCCAATCCCCTCGTGCATGGCAAAGGCGTTTTGCAACTGCGGGAAGCAGGTATAGAAGTGGTCCCGGGAGTTCAGGCGGAAGAGATTTCCCGCCAGTTGGAATACTATCTCTGCCGCGTTCACAATCGCCGTCCCTTCGTGATCTGGAAAGCTGCGCTGTCACTGGACGGTAAATACGCAGCCCAAGATGGCTCTTCACGCTGGATCAGCGGGGAGCGTTCCCGTGAACAGGTCCACCATCTGCGTCTGGAAGCTGATGTGGTGCTTACAGGGATCGGCACGGTCCTGGCAGACGATCCGCTACTCAATGTCAGGCTTAAAAATGCTTTCAAACAGCCTCTGCGTGCTGTCTTGGACCCTTTGTTGAAGCTGCCTCCGGATTCACGCATCGCCCGCAGCATGAACGACTTTCCCACTCTTGTCTTTTGCGCGCGGGGCAAAGAACACACAATGCGGGCCAAAATCCTTGCCGCCCTGGGCGCAAAGATCCAGCCGGTCACCGCCATTGGCAATATCCTCAGCCTGCAAGAGGTGCTGGGCATCCTTCATCAACAGGGTCATTGCCTGGTGCTTCTGGAATGCGGCAGCAAACTGGCTTCGGCTTTTTTCGCGGCGCGCTTGGTGGACAAATGCCTCATCTTTTACGGGCCCAAGCTGTTGGGTGGAAACAAAGCCATGCTGGCAGAACTAAACCTGCCCGATATTTCATTCGCTCTAAATCTTCAAGACCTGTCCTGCAAATCCAGCGGTGAAGACCTGTTGGTGAGCGCGTATCCTTTTTATGACTGGCATGGCGACAGTTCCTGATTATCCTTTTATCAAATGCCGTCCTAATGGCAGAACCTTTTATTAACAAGCTATTCAAGGAGGAATAGATGAAAATAGTACATTTTGACAAAGTCGCCCTTGAACCCGTCAACGCTGAAGGGGCTGAGGGGACCAAGATCCGCTGGCTGATCGGGCAGAAAGACGGCGCTCCGAATTTCGCCCTGAGGTTGTTTGAAGTGGAGCCTCAAGGCCACACGCCTTACCATGTGCACGATTGGGAGCACGAAGTTTACGTGCTTTCCGGCACCGGGGTGCTGCAAACCGAAAACGGCGAACTGACTTTCAAGGCGAACGACGCCATCTATGTTGATCCCGGTATGCCCCACGCTTTCAAGAATACCGGCACGGACCTGATGAAATTCCTCTGCATCATTCCCCACGAGCAGCCGGTGCTGAAAAAAACACTCAACCCCTTCGCGGACGAAACCGCCAACAACTGTTAGGAAGTAAAGATGCCAAACGCCAAGAACCTGACATTCCTGAAAGACCTGGTTTCCGCGCCCAGCCCCTCCGGCTTTGAAGGCCCTGCCCAAAAAGTGGTGCGTGATTATCTGAAACCCGTGGCAGACAAGATCACGATCGACCGCAACGGCAACCTCATCGCCCTCAAAAAGGGCAGCGGCAAGCTGAAAGTGATGGTGGTGGGTCATGCCGACGAAATCGGGCTGATCGTGAACCACATTGACGAACAGGGCTATATCTACGTGAAATCCCTCGGCGGTTTTGATGTCAATTTGCTGCCCGGATTACGTTTGGACATCCATCATCAGGGAAAGGTGGTGCGTGGGATAATCGGCAAAAAGCCCATCCACATGATGCGCGGAAGCGACGAAAGCCCCAAGCTGAAAATGGAAGACCTCTGGATCGACATCGGCGTTTCGAGCAAAGAAGAAGCCTTGAAGAAAGTAGCCATCGGAGACGTTATCACCTACCACAGCGAATTTGAGCAGCTGTCCGACGACCTGATCGTCTCCAAAGCCACTGACAACAAGGTGGGGGTGTATGTTGCAGCCGTAGTGATGCAGGAATTGGCAAAGAAGCAGATTACAGCCTCTTATTACGCTGTTTCCAGCGTGGGAGAGGAAACCACCATGCGCGGCGCCCGCACCAGCGCCTGGCAAATCGAGCCTGACATCGCCCTGGTGGTTGATGTTACTTTCACTTCCGACATTCCCGGCACGGACAAGCGCGTGATAGGAGACATTTCCCTGGGCAAAGGCCCCACTCTCAGCATCGGCGCGGCTTTGCATCCTGCTGTGCACAAACGTCTGCTTGAAATAGCCAAAAAGCACAAGCTCCCCATTCAGATGGAGATAGCCCCAGGCCGCACAGGAACCGACGCTGACGCCATCCACGACCTCAAAAGCGGTGCCGCGACTGCCGTTATCGGAATTCCCAACCGCTACATGCATTCACCCAACGAAGTGATTTCGCTGAAGGACCTGGATACCACCGTTAAACTTATCACCGAGTTCGTGCTCTCCCTGGACGACAAATTCAAGCTGGAACGCTAAACAATACAGCCTTAACAAATAAACATCCAAGCCCGCTGAGGAACCCTTCGGCGGGCTTTGCATTTATTAACTCGATCTTATTGGGCTCTCTTTCAAGCCGGGTGTATAACGCCTTGATGCGGAGCAAGATAGCGTAGGTGTGAAGTGGCTGGATACCCCACAAATGATTGAAGCGAAGCCATCAGGCTGTTAGGGCCGTTTCATGTGACCTTGACGCGCCTCCCGAACAATGCCCGCATTCAATGCGGGAATCATACGAGGGGTTTGGGGAAGGGATGAAAGCAGGCGTTCAGGGCGCGACTGACAGTTATTAACGACGGGTTTTATGATAATATCTGTTGACGCAAAAGCCGCCACGGTATTTTTGGGTCCGTTATAGCAAAAAATAATGTGAATAACCCAAGGAGATAGTGATGTCCAAAGACAACCGTCGTGGCAAAGGTGTGAAAAACCTCCCCAATCACGGGCGGGGTGAATGCCCTGTCTGCCACCGCACCGGGATCAAGTTGCTTACCGAGATCAAGGTCGGCGAGAAGACCGTTAAAGTTTGCAAAAACTGTAAGAACATCGCCGCTGCGCGTCTCAGCGCCTGACGCGGCCACTTTCTATAGATTCAGATCGCCCCTTGACGAGCTTTTGGGGTGATCTGAATTTTTTTGAGCAATGCGCGCCATCAAAGCCCTCGGGCAGAATTTTCTGAATCAGCCGGAAATCGCGCGAAAAATCGTGGAGCTTGCCGGTATCCAGCCTGGAGAAACGGTTTGGGAGATAGGGCCCGGCCATGGCATTCTCACCAGAGCCTTGTTGGCAGCCGGGGCAAGGCTGCGCGCATTTGAGCTGGACAGGAGGTTGGAAGCGACTTTGCGTGATGAGTTCGGCGACTCCCTCGAACTGGTGATGGGTGACGTGCTGAAGCAGGATTGGGATAAAGCCCTGGCGGAATGCTGCCAACCGCTGAAACTGGTTGCCAACATTCCCTACAACATCACCTCTCCTCTTTTGGCTAGGCTGGAAAATCACCACCAGGCATTCACTTCAGCCACTTTGATGGTGCAAAAGGAAGTGGCGGAGCGGGTTTGCACGAGTCCGGGCTGCAAGGCTTACGGAGTGATGACCCTGCGTCTGCGGAGGATTTTCGACGCAGAGATTTTGCTTGATGTTCCACGAAAGTATTTCAGCCCTGCCCCCAATGTCGATTCAGCAGTGCTTTCCCTCAAACCCAGAGCTGTTCCAGCCGTTATCCCCGACCTGGCCAAATATCTCAAGCTGATCGAACTGGCCTTCGCCCACAGGCGCAAAACCTTGCGGAATAATCTTGCCAGCCTGCTGGATAAAGATAGCCTCAACCGGCTTCAGCAGCAAAGCGGCATCGATCTCACCCGCCGCGGAGAAACCCTGAGTGAAGCGGAGTTTATTGCTCTCAGTTCTTTGCTTTAGCTGCTGCCTGCTCGCGTCCCAGGTCAATCTGCTCGATTTCAGCTATTCAAGCAGCAACGCTTCCCGCAACCTGGAAAACAATCTCCGTTGCCAGCTTGCCCCTTTCAAAGCCTCTCTGATGCAGATAAACGCCCAATCCTTCGGCGAACAGCGACTGAATTTCTCCCAACGCAGCCGTCGGTCCCTTCTGAATCTGGACCTGGCTTTCGACCGCGGACTTTTTAGACACAACGTTCAATCCGGCTACGAATACCTTTACGATTCCAGCGAACTGGATGAGGATTTCCAGCCTTACCGCAATAAAACAGGATTTTTGGGTTATTCTTTGGAAATCCAACCTGCGGACAGCCTGCTCTTCGAAGCTGGAGTGCAAGGCCTGATCCGCTCTGAGGAAGACCGCTATCTGCTGGATTCCAAAATCAACAGCCAAGGCTATCTGGTGCATGGCAGGGCAACCGCCTCAACCGGGCTCTGGAACTCCCGCGCCGGACTAAACGCCGCTTTCGAGCGCAAGACAATTGATTGGGAATTTTATCAGACGGGTTCCCTTTCCGCCTGGCTGAACCACCAGAGCCAAAGCCTGGTCTTCAACAACAATTTCAGCCTCTCGCGGCGGTATGATGACATTTATGTGCTGCTTCCGGACGTCGGAGGCAGGGGTCATTATGACCTCGATGACAGCCAGAAACGCAGTTCGCTGGTTTATTCTGGCAGCCTCGAGTATGAGCCTTGGGAGATCCTGCGTCTCAGCCTGCTGGAGAATTTCAGCAGGAAAATCACCGATCTGGCCCAAAACACTATGCGCAACAACACAGACCTTGAGAACCAAGCTTCGCTCTCGCTTGAGCTGAAACCCTGGTCACGCCTTGGCTGGACATCCACTTTCAGCCACGGATACGGCCTTAAGACCTTCGCCCAGGCCCAAACCAGCCGCCAGCTTGAAAACCGCTTCCTGTCCTCACGCCTGAATTGGGAATATACAGACGGCGACACTCTGTCTGCAGCTTTTGCTGTGGACTTGCAGCGCAGCACCTTTCCGGACGACCAGAACCGCTGGGACAACGATCTGCGCCATATCAGGCTCAACTTTACTAACGCCCATTACTGGAAAGACCGCCTCAAAATCAGCAACGGCTTTTTCTGGAACCTCACAGACGACGTATATCTGGACGGCTTGCTCTCCTGCAACAACAAACAGACCTCCAGCTACGTTTACAACCCCTCCTGCGCTCTGCTGATCGGTGACCGGCTGCTTTTCAACCAGAACTATCTAGTCCGGGCCGATTATACCAGTTACATGTACGATCCCACGGACAAAGCGTTTTATCGCCAGTTGGAAATGGAATACAAACTGGTGTTCGACAGCTTTCCCTTCGCCGCCCGTTCCCAAGACCAGCGCTGGCTGCTGCTCCCTTACCGCACCAACGATGGAAACGCCCTGCTGGCTGACCTCAGTTTTGGGTTCGAGCGCAACGAATACGCCGATTACAATGGACAGGAATATGTGATTGGATTTAAAAACACCCGCTACTCGGCAGCTTTCACACTCAAACACGACATCCAGGACCTCTACTACATCATCCAACCCCGATACACTTGGGGAACCTGGATAGAATACAATCTTTTGCTGGGGCTGGCTTGGAAATTCACAGACTCCTCGCTGTTGGAATTTTCACTCAACCCCGTGTGTGACAGTCTTTCCAACCTTGACTGGCGCAGTTCAGTGAGCTTGGGAGCGCGTTTCTGATGAGTGCAGAACACTCAGCTTGGATGAAGCTTGCCCTTGGGGAAGCAAACCTGGCCCGCTCTGAAGATGAGATCCCGGTTGGGGCGGTATTGGTGAAAGGCGGTGAGCTGATCGCTGCTGAACACAACCGCACCCGCCAATTGAAAGACCCCCTTGCCCACGCCGAGAAATTGCTCATTGACAAAATCCTCGCATCCAAAATCAAGTACCTGCAGGATTACACCCTGTATGTAACCTTGGAACCCTGTTTGATGTGTGCCGGAATGATGATCTGGAGCCGGCTGGGCACTTTGGTGTATGGCGCTTCAGACCCGAAGGCCGGAGCTGTGGGTTCCATCTACAACGTGCTGGCGGACAAAAGCTTTAACCATCATCCCCGCGTCCTCCGGGGAGTGTTGGAAGCTGATTGCGCGGCCTTGCTCAGGGTTTTTTTCCAAAGCCGAAGACAATGAAGTGGAGAGTTGCCGGAGCGGTTGAACGGGACGGTCTCGAAAACCGTTGTATCCTTACGGGTACCCAGGGTTCGAATCCCTGACTCTCCGCCATTTTGATATGAACCAGACAGATACTCAACTTGTTTGTGACTCCGGTTGTCCGCTTTGCGGAGGCGGCACCCTGCGCGAGGAATTGCTTCTTTATAACATCCCCACTGAATCCTATCATGCTTTGCAAGTTGAATTTGCCTCTCTGACCGGAAAGAAACTCAGTCCCGATAGTGATGTCAGCATCCTCTCCGGCGGCCAAAAAGTCCTCCTGATGTGTCTCTGCGCTCTATTCTCCCCCGCCCGGAAAATTCTGTTCATCAACCTATGTCACTCGCTGGATGCTGTAAACCGAGCCAGAACTAAAGAGCTCATCACGCCCCGGCATAACGGCTGTGATATCAGTTATTCTGAGGAAGGCTATGCTGCTTCCCAAGGGTGATTACCAGGTTTGGGAAAACTTTTCCCTCACTCTGCCTGAAGACCTGACATTCGGGCCGGGAATCCACTATCTGAGCGGCGCCAACGGTAGTGGAAAAAGCTCGATGATCACCAAGTTACTCCTGCCCCGTCTGTTGAAGACGAGCTCTACTTACAGCGTCTATTTAGAGCAGCAGATGCAGGTTCAATTAACCGCCGTAAAGGCTTACGCTAATGTAGTCCAACCCCGCAGAACTATAGACACTGAATCCGAAACCGTTGATTTCCTGCTGGATAACTTGCTCTGTGCTTGGCAAAAGGAGCCCCGTCCCTGTTATGTGGTGATGGACGAATCATTGTTCGCCACGAGGGTTCTGGATTTCCTCCAAGCCAATCTGCCCTCGTTTTCCCTGATCTATTCAGCCCACACGCAACTGGTTAAGGCTGACCAGACCATTCTGTTCGAAGCCATCTCCCCCACGCGAAACGAAGTCTATGTCTCCCGTCCTTAAGCTTGGCCTGGCCCTTACCCTGCTCATCGCCGTCCTGGCGCTGGTTTTGGGTGTTTACATGAATGTTCTGGCAGCGCAGGCGATCTGTTTCGCTACCCTTACATTGATGTTGCTGGTTTCCAAAGGCTCCAAGCGCTGGGCTGCTGGATTGCGGCTCATGCTGCCTTTCCTGATATCACTTTCCCTGGTGTATTTGCTTTTTGGCCTGCTGAAAGTTCGCACCCAGGAAGGTGAGGTGGGGTCAGTTCTTTATTGGCTGGAATTCGGACTAAAGCGGATCCTGCTCTTCGCCAATTCCGTGCTGGCCTTCCAGCTTTTCTTCTCCTGGTTCGGTTTCGACGACCTGTTGCACCTGCCTCTGAAAATCAGCACTATGAAATATGTGATTCTGGGCAAAATCCTCTTCGCCAACGCCTTCAATTCCTACTCGGACATCAGATTCCACCAAAGCCTTATCCCCTCTGAACAGACAGCCAAACCCAGATTGGCGCATAGATTCAGGGTCCGTTTCTCCTCCGTTTTGGCCCTACTCCTCACCCTCTCTCGGGAATCAAGGCTGCGGGGACAGCAGATCGACAATCGCCTGGCTTGCTGCCACGGACTGAGAAGCAGCCAGACCGGCCAGTGGTACCTGATCCTTGGTTTCGTGGTACTGGTGACGGTGGCAACAATGATCATCCCCATTCCCGTGCCGGGAGGAGGATTCTTCAATTTCGGCGATGTGATTATCGTTTTCATCGGCCTTTACGCTGGCAGAAAAGCCGGAGCAATCGCTGGCGGAATTGGCAGCGCCATTGCCGATCTGCTCCTCTTTCCGCTTTTCGCACCCATCACCTTGATCGTTAAAGGGCTGGAGGGTTATCTTTGCGGATTGGCACACCAGCGTTCTACTCTCTGGAAAATAATCCTCCCCCTAGCTGGTGTTGTCGTGGTCGTACTGGGATACTTTTTTGGGGAGTGGGCGCTTCCCCAACTGGGCAAAGCAGTGGCCATAGCGGACCTGCCGGTGAATATAGTGCAGGCTTCAGTGGGATTCTTGGGCGGTCGGGCTCTATTCGAAGCAGCCAGATATCTGGATTTCTAAGCCTATTCTTCCCAATAAAAAAGCCACCCCAAACGAGGTGGCTTAATTGTATCGGAGTGGATTCACTTACTTGAGTTCCACCACCAGGAGCTTCTGTTTGCGGAAAGAGTTGGGGTCGGTGACTTTGAGAACATACTGGTCTCCTTCCCTGGTAACTTCATAGGAAGCGGCTACGTGGCTGGAAAGGATGGAATAGCCTTTCTTGGTGACGGGGAAAGTGACTTCCTGGGTGTCCAGAAGGTTGAATTCGGAGAACTTGGTCAGGTCGGCGTCTTTCACTGTGGAAACTTTGCCGATGCCCAGCAGGCCGCCCTTGCGTTCGATTATACCGCTTTCCCGAAGCTGTTTGCGGGTCCCCACCGCAAAGAACAGACGATTGCTTTCCCTGGTCTGGTTGGCGATCTCGGTGTCTTTGTCCCTGATCTGGGAATCGCGTTTACTGATCTCGGTCTGGGCTGTCTGACGTTCGGTATCCAGTGTCTGGGAAAGATTGGAAACCCTGCCTTCCAGTTCGGCGACTATCTTTTCTTTGTCGGCAACGGACTTTTTCAGCTTGTTAACCACTGCCTGGATGCTGGCCAGTTGGCTTTTGCTCGAAGAGAGGCGGGATTCCAGCTCGCTGATCCTCTTCTTGTATTCATCAATCTTGGCGCGGGCGCGGGTGATGATCTCAGCGGGGGTCGAGCCGCCAATTTCGCTCGCGGTGCCGATGCTGTCCATCAGTTCCTTGTCAAAGGTATCCAGACTGCTCTGTATCTCGCCGATGGTGGCTGTTGATGTGTCATATAATTGCTGCAGTTCGGTGTTCTTCTGTTCCAGTCCTTTTGATTTTTTGGAAGCGCTGCTCCACATCACGCCAAAAATGATGGCAAGAACAGCCAAAACTGCCGCTATAATCCAAGATGTCGATTTCATGCTTGACTCCTCATCTCTTTCAAATATGTTGGCCCATTATTTCACAAGGCGGTTTTGCTGTCAAGAACAAAGCTCAGGACTTATGAATTATTCGATCTTATCAGCTTGGTCCAAAGAATTCAGCCCAAGAGGCCGCAAGGTGGAAAGCGTCAATTTAGCCCATTCCACTCTGAGGCTTAGGTTCAGCGATAAAACAGACCTTATCTTTCTGGCCGGAGCGGACGCCTTTGCCTTTCACAGCGCTGATTTCAGAGCCCCAGACGGCGAACAGAGGATTTGGGACCAGCTCACCTATGCTGTCCTCACTCAGATCGAGATGGATCCAGCCGACAGGATCATCCGCTTCCGCTTTTCCCAAACCGATATCTACCAGCAAAATACGGAATATTTACTCATCGCGGAATTCACCCCACCGAAGCCGAACCTCATCCTGGCCCGGCAGAACGGAGAAGCCATTATCGTTGATGCCCTACATAAATATAGCTACGCTGACAACCCCCAGCGCCAGATTCTCCCCAAACTGCCATATCAACAAGCCAAGACCACATTCCAGCCTGTTGTTGAGGATGTTTCGCTGCCGCTGGAACTGGTGTCCGTCAAAACCGGGGCCAACCTTCTCTGCCCCAGTGTGAACGATTGGCTGGATAACTACTACCACCATGTATTCCTGGCCCGCGAAGATGCCCGGCGGCGCCAGCTTCTCCACTCCCGTTGGGAACGAGAATTAAAGAAAGCCCATGCCAAGCTTGCCAAGCAACAGGCTGAGGCCAGTTTGGCCAACAAAGCCGAGTATTGGATGATTTGCGCCGAGACCATCAAAACCAATCTGGCTAATATCTCCAGGGGCAAGGCCTCCCTCGTGGCCGTTAACTATTTCGATCCGGAGCTTGGTAAAATCGAGATTCCGCTTCAGACGAATCTTTCCGCCCACCAGAACCTCCAGAGTTATCTGAAAAGATACAACAAGGCCAAACGGGGCAAAGAACTCATCGCCAAAAACATAGCCGCCACTAGGCAGGAAATAGAAAGGCTGTCCGGTATCCTCGTCCGCGTGGAGGCTGGCGAGGATATCGAAGCTCCCTCCGCCAAAAACATGATCACCCTGGGACGCAGGCTGGATATGGAGGACAGGCTTTTGCGCCTGCGTCTTTCGGATGAATTTGAAATCGTGATCGGGCGCAAAGCCAGTGAAAACGACTTTATCACCACGCAACTTGGCAGACCTCACGACTGGTGGTTTCACACGAGGATTTACCGCGGTTCCCACATCCTGCTTCGCTGTTTCCGCAAAACCACTCCCCCGGATGAGCTTATCAGCCTTTGCTGTTCACTCGCGGCCTGGTATTCCAAAGCCCGATTTTCGCAAAACGTTCCCGTAGATTACACCCAAATCCGCTATGTACGCAAGCCCCGTAAAAGTCCACCAGGATTCGTCGTTTATACAGAGCACAGGACGGTTTTTGCCGATCCCCGCGACCTTCGTTCCGTGCGTGAGGAACTGAAGCAGTGAAAACCAAGCTCAAGGACCGCGCTTTTCTGATAAAAAGCATTCCCTACAGCGACAGCAGCCTGATCCTGAAAGCTTTTGGACACGAACACGGACAACTTTCACTCTTGGCCAAAGGCATCCGCTCCAAACCCCAAGCCAGCCTCCTCAACCCGCTCTGCCTCTATGAATTCAGCTTTTATGAGCCGCGCGAATCCGGTCTTTGCCTGCTTGCTGAACTTTCACTTGTGAAAGAGTTTGACTTCACGGACCGGATCGAGGTCTGGACAGCCGCTGAGTGCGCTTTGGAGCTATATTCACAGCTTATTATCCCCGCTGAGGAAAGCGTCGCGTATTTTGAGCTGCTGCGGAACTACCTTGTGTATTTGGATTCACTGCAAACGAACGCCGTGCTTATCTGGTGGCGTTTTCTGCTTCGGGTTTTCAGGATGCTGGGTATTCCCTGTGATACACAAACCTGCTCCTCCTGCGGCGGCAAGGCCCTCAAAGCCTGGGATAAAGGCAGCGGCAAACTGTTCTGCGACGAATGCTGGAACGCCTTGCCCGACCTTCAAAACCGCGAGCTGCTCAGCCCCGTCTCAGCTATGGTTCTGAGCCTGATGCCGGTGATCGGGGAACACCTGTCCACCCTGAAACTGGACCGGAACAGCGTGTCCAGCCTCAACGAACTCTTTGCCCGTTATTACCAGGCCCATTTCCACAAAGCCCTCAGGCTGCGCGGGCTGGACGTTCTTGAACAATTCTACACCTGATAATCAATCCCAACCGACTCGCAAGCAATACGTTACCCATTCACTTTGTAAGTGATCCATTTAAAAGTGAGCCTTATACCAAATCGCTTTCATTAATCTAATTTAAGCCATTTGAAATAGGTCAATTTTGAGACCATGTCTCTGTTGCTATCCAAGTATGAGAAACTATCAATAAGAGCTTTTTGAACATCATCAAGTGACGCGTAGGCAAT
>JAAYWB010000008.1 GCA_012516855.1 Candidatus Cloacimonadota bacterium | reverse complement strand
TTCACTTCCCGCTGAGTTCCCGCCTGTCAAACGGGAAGTCAACGGGAAGTAAGTGAGAGGCTAATTGGATAGGGCAAAGGAGGAGTCAGGTTGGGATTTTCCGGGAAATTGAGGATGACTACCCTGAGTCCAGCCCGGCGGTTGCGATTGTGCCATTTGCCCGGCTTCATATAAACCTTGACCAAAAAGTTAGGGGATTTTGCTTGGTTTGGCAGTATATTATCAGTGAAACTAAAAAACTGATGCCTTTAGGAGGTTACAGTGTTCAATAAAGCTGTCTTGCTCGTGATCCTGCTGGCGCTGGCTTGTATTGCCGGCGCGGAAGATTGGATCACCATCTACAATGACGACCTTTCCCTGGTGCGCAGCAATTTCGAGCTGGAACTGCAGGCAGGGCGCCAGGACTACAATTTCGACAACATCACTTCCCGCATTGAAGCTCCCTCCGTGATTGTGCATTCCCTCGACGGCGGCGTGCGCGTAGCCGAACAAAACTATGAATACGACCTTGCCGGCAAATACCAGATCATCGCTAAATACATCGAACGCGAGGTGGAACTGCTCACCAAGGACGATTCGCGGGTTATCGGCACCCTCAAGTTCTACGACGGCAGCAGCTTCGGCATCCTGGAAAAAGGCAGCAGCCGCCTGCTTGTGGTGGCTGACAGCGAAACCCAGATCATCAAACTAGCGGAACTGCCCTCCAACTTTTACACCAAGCCCACCCTGCACTGGAGCCTGATTGCGGACAAGGACGGCAGGCATCCCCTCCAGATGACCTATCTCACCGGCGGGCTGAACTGGAACGTAACCTACAACAGCGTTTGGGACGAAAAAAACCTTGCCCTGAACTCCTGGGTGACCATCACCAACCAGAGCGGCAAGGCATTCGACGACGTAACCCTGAAACTGATCGCAGGAGACGTGAACAGGGTCTATGACGTGTATGACGGCTACAAACGCAATTACGAAGAAATGATGGCGCCGGGCATGGTCCTGGATGCCGGAGCGCCCAGCTTCGAGGAAAAGGCCTTCCACGACTTCCATATGTACACCCTGGACCAGAAGGTGTCCTTCGCGAACAACCAGACAAAACAGTTGGAACTCTATCCCCTGCAGAACATCAAGGCCAGCCAGTCTTATGAATACAGCACCTGGGACAGCGGCGTGAACAGCGTGATCAAGTTCAAAAACACCGAGGAAAACGGCATCGGCAAGCCCCTGCCCAAAGGCACCGTTAAGGTTTATAAGCAAGACAGCGACGGCAACCTGGAATTCATCGGCGAGGACAGCATCTCGCACACCAGCAAGAACGAAGAGGTGAAAATCAACACCGGCACCGCCTTCGACCTAGTGGCCTCCACCCTGGTGCGGGACCACAAGGACCTGGGCTCCCGCAGAAGCGAACGCACCATCCAGGTGACCCTGCGCAACAACTCCGCCGAGGCGAAAACAATCAATGTGCTGCACCAACTGGGCGGTAACGACAGGATCACCGAAAGCAATTTTAGCCATACCGAGGACACCAACATGAAATCCACCTTCGAGATTCCCATCCAGTCGGACAAAGAGGTGATCCTCAGCTTCACCGTGAGAACCGAATACTAATGTAACTAACATTGGGGATGGAAGATGCCTGACAAAATATATTCGAACCTAAACGGCATCCGCCGTGAAATGCTGAAAATCCTGGGCGAAGTTTCCTCGCTCACGAAAAGCCCCCTAGCCATCGAGGACGCCATTGACGATTTCTGGCATCCCAAATGCGACGTTTACCAGACCGAAACGCAGTGGGTGGTGCTGGTGGAACTGGCCGGAGTGAATAAAGACGAGATAAACATCTCAGCCAGCAGTGAGTATCTGCGTGTCAGCGGAACCCGCGTACTGCATTCCGAGGACTGCCAGACCACATATTACAGCATGGAAATTGACACTGGCAGATTCGACCGCCGGATCTTTTTCCCCGACCTCAACCTGGATAAAGAACATCCCAAGGTGCAGTACGTGAACGGAATCCTGCGGATCGCCTTCACCATCCAGGCCATGGTGGAAAGAATCATACCAATAGAATGAAGCACAGACTCCATCCCTCCGGTTTTGGCTGGATGGCTGGAGATTTTATACTGATTTACTGAGCGGACGGCCAAGCGCTGTCTGGATGGAGGAAAGGTGAAAAGAACATTGATTCTGGCGCTCGCTTTGGGCGCCTGGCTGCTCTGCGCGGCCGCGGAGGTGGAATCGGTACGCTCAACCGATACTTCCAAAACCTCAAACACCGTGTGCATCGAACTTAGCGAACCAGCCCAATACACGGCGCAGAAGTTGCCCGGAGGCAAAGGCTTGCGCCTCACCATCAAGAATGTAAGCTCTCTGGGCAACAAACCCCAGTATCCGCGGCTGAGTGAAGTCATCGATGTAGTTTCGGCCCGCATTGAAGGCAGAGACGCCATCATCGACATCAAGACCATGGGCGATTTTGACATAAGCCACAGTAGCAATTCAAACCGGGACCGCATCACGGTCGCTGTGAACTCC
Source organism: Candidatus Cloacimonadota bacterium (assembly GCA_012516855.1). NCBI lineage: Bacteria > Pseudomonadati > Candidatus Cloacimonadota > Candidatus Cloacimonadota bacterium. Next base: position 27,882 of record JAAYWB010000008.1, on the reverse strand, counting down.
GCGCCCAAAACAAACATCCCTCCCTCGGCCATGCCCAAAAAGGTGGCCCTGCCGGAAAACGTCAGCAACCGTCCCAAACAGGCATCCCCTGCGCCTTCGGTGAAAGCTCCGGGTTCCAAATCCCCACAGGAACAGCCCTCCGCGCAAATTGCCTCGCCGTCCCAGATACCGTTGCCCGCGAGCGAAGAAGAACAGCTTGAAGCCAAAGCCCTGCCGGAAACAACCACAGCCGGAACTTCCGGGCTTGAGGCGAATGCTGTGAACGATGACAAAACAACTAAGGGCAATCTGCCGCTTTGGCTGATCATTGCGGCTGCGGCACTGCTGATCCTGCTGGTGGTCTTGAAGTTCTTTCTGGCCAAAAGGCCGGAAGCCGTTTCCGGGACTTCCGAAACAGAAGGGGACGAAAATCCCGCAGAGGGCAGGACTTTGCTTCTGGACCCCGAAACCAGGCAGCGCATGGTGCAGAAGCTGCTGGACCAGGGCTGGTCTTCCAGCGAAATAGCCCGCGAGATGCGTTTGGGTGTTCGGGAAGTGGAAGAAATCGTGGCAAAACTCAAAGGACTGAAATGATGGGACGCGCGAATTGGAGAGCCGTTTTCAACCGCCTGGCTTTGCTGCTGTTGCTGGCGCTGGCAGTCGGGGCGGGCCACGCTCAAACAGAATTCACGAATACCGCCTTCTACCCAGATGTGCGCAGCCAGCTTTTGCCCAGCCCCCTGGCCGAAAATGAAACCTATATACTGGATGATCCGCTCATCCTGGGTTCAGGCGTTCACGCGCCTTTTGAAAGCTGGAAGGCGTTCAAGTCCTCCCTGCTGGAGCTTTTCCTGCCGGGTTCACCCCAACGGGCTTTGCTCCAGTATGCATACAGGGATTCCAGTTTGAGCTACCGCCTCGAAACCAATTTATTAACTGGCTGGGACCAGCGTTGGGACCCCGAGGGCGTTTACGGCCTCCATTCACTGGGCTTGAGGGTCAATTCCACTTTCAACGACAGATTCAGGGCCAGAGGTATCTATTGGAACGGCAAGTTTTACGGCGATAGATCCGCTGCCAGGCATTCCCCTTTGATCGACGGATCATGTTCCGCCAGCACCAACAATCTTTTCGTCGATAATATCAATGGCGAACTCAGCTATGACGGAGAGCACCTGAGCGCCGCGCTGGGCCGGGGACGTTTCCAGATCGGCAATTCACTTTCCGGTTCCATTGTTCTTTCAGACCAGGTGAATGAATACGACTATGCGTTGCTGGAACAAAGAGTTGGCCAGTTCAGTTTTTCCTGGCTGCATGCTTCCCTAGTGGCGGATACCCTGGTGGCTGGCCTGCATCCTGCCAAATATACCGACATCCAACAGCTCACCTGGCAGCCCAGGCCCTTTCTGGATATGTTTTACGGCGGAACGGTGACCTACGGCAACCGGATCGACCTCAGCTACTTGTTGCCGACCGTATTCATCCGCGCGAGCGGATTCTCGAACGCCAAAGTTGACAACCGCAACCTCTACGGCGGAATCAATTTAAGACCGGCAAATGACCTCACCCTCTACGCGACCATGCTGTTCGACGAACTGACCTTTAAGCAATTACTAAGCAATTGGTGGGGCAACAAATACGCCATCCAGATTGGCACATCCTGGAACCCGCCGCCGCTCTGGCGGAGCGAAAAACCGCGTCTGGGGCTGGAATTCACCGCCGTTCGGCCCTGGACCTACACCCATTACGCCAATGTATCCATGTTTTCCCATGACGGCAGGCCGCTGGGCTATCCCAAAGGCGCAAACCTGCTGGATGTGACTGCCGAGCTTAATCTGCCCCTGCCCTGGAATTCACGCTGGGACAGCCAGTTTTCCTGCACCTGGCAGGGCAGCCGGGGCAACGACTGGCGTGTGAACTATCGTGACGAATTCCCGTCCAGTATCGTTAATACCGCCCAAGCCTACTGGCTTGAAGGCGACCTCAGCGTAACTCCGGTCTGGCAAAACACTCTGCGGATCGGAATCATGGCCCATCAAGTTCTCCTGCTGGGACACCGTTCCCAGTTTGGTTCCCAGCCCAGCCACGCTTTATTCTGCAACTGGCAGGTATTTATATAGAGAGGAGCCTCATGCCCATAGTTGACCGTTTGGAATACCCCAAAAAATACAAGCTCAAAAGCGCCCTCGTTCTGCTGGTGGCATTGGCCACCCTGGGCGGGATCATATACATGCGCCTTGCCAACGAAGCCCGCGCCAAAAAGGTGACAATCCAAAACGTGGGCTTCGGAGATTACGACACAAACTACATCCGCATCAATTACGAGATCGAGAACAAGGGGAAAAAAGCCCAGGTATTGGATTTGCTGGCAAAGGTTTACGACAGCGACGGCGAAGAGATCGCCAGCATCTTTTTCCGAACGGAGATCAAAGCCCATACCCGCGAGTACCAGAGCAAGTACATCGACAAATTGTACCGTCCCCTCAGAAGCGAGGAAATGCCTCACAAAGTTACCATCGTCAGACGGCAGCGGGAGTTGCTGGGCTACTGAACCGGGCAGCGGCAAGAAGACCATCCCGAAAGAGCTTGCCTGAATCGCGCTTGACACAAAAGCGCCTTCCTGCAGTTTGCCGCCAATCTACAAAATCAGGAAACAACACCCTCAATGCGTTTGAACAATCTTAATCCCGTGGAGCGGAGGACCGCCATCCTTTTGGTGCTGGCGGCGCTTTTCAACGGAGTTATCCTTTCACTGAACCAGACCCAGGACATCATTGCCCGCAAAGCCCTGCACGCCAAGGATTGGCAGCTTATGCTGATGACCATGATCTGGCCGGTGGCCAACTTCTTTTCGGTCTGGTGGGCGCGGGTGTTTGAGCGCAGTTGCCACAAACAGCGTTATTTCCTGATCGCCGGCATCATCGGCAGGCTTACCCTGGTTTACGCCATCTGGCTGGTGAGCATGAACGAATATCTGGTGCTGCTCGGCCTTCTCTTTGCCGCAAATTCACTCATCGTGCCTGCCCAGAACAGCATCTATCAGCGCAACATCCATCCCGGCCGCCGGGCCCGGGTCTTCTGAATCGTCCAAAGCGTGGGAATCGGGGTTTCGGTATTGCTCACATTCATCGCCGGACGCCTGCTCGACATCCGGGAAGAAAGTTTCCGCCTCATCCTTGTCGTGACCGGAATCGTGGGATTTGCCAGCACTGCCGTTCTGGCCATGATCCGCATCCAGGAACCCGTGGTGAAACGCAACTGCCAGCGGCTGAACTGGAAACAGGCCCTGCTGGAGCCGATCGGAGGGACGCTGAGGCTGCTAAAGGAAAACAAGGCTTTCGCCGCCTTCGAACGCAGCTTTTCCATCTACGGAATGGGCTTCATAATGATGCAGCCCATAATCCCCATCTATCTGGTGGACAAGCTACAGCTTACCTATACCGCCAATTTCCTGGCCAAGGGCATCGTTTCCCAACTGGGCATGCTGCTGCTCTCACCCCTGATCGGAAAACTGCACGACCGCATGCACCCTTTCCGCTTCATGGCAGCCGCTTTTGGACTGCTGATGGTGTTTCCGCTGCTCTTTGTCGCCTCATCCCTGGTGCAGGGCGAAGCCGTGCTGCCAGTGGTGATAGTGTTTTTGGCCTATCTTATCTTCGGCATCGCCATGGCTGGTGTCAACATCACCTGGAACATGGGCTCCATCTACTTTGCGGGCGATTCCGACGCCTCCATCTACCAGAGCGTGCACGTTACCATGACCGGAATTCGGGGCCTGATCGCTCCGGTGCTGGGGTTTGTGCTGTTAAAGGTTTTCAGCCTCACCATGGTTTTCGTGGTGGCAGCCGGATTCTTTCTTGCCGCCTCGCTGGTGAGCCTGCGCGATTACCGCAGATGGAAGCTGGCGGCGCAAGTGGGTGTCGCGCAATCCTAATGTATTTCATGCCGGGCAAAAAGCACAGTTTTAAGCCAGCGCCAGACCCGCCTGCGGACACAGCCTCCGCCATCTTGTCTGCGCTATGTGACGCGGTCTCCGGCGGTTCCCGTCTTTTTTTTCTTGACACAAACCTAAGCTTATAATTTAGAGTATCTTATTAACGAAATCAATATCGCTTCGGCGACGCATAGCTTACACTATATAAGGAGAAAAAACATGACAAAAGCAGATCTGGTAAAACTCGTCTCTGAGAACACCGGCATCATCCGCAAAGACGTTGCGGTGGTTGTCGATTCCCTGCTGCAGGCTATCAAAGACAGCCTGGGCAAGGGTCACCACATCGAAATCCGCGGTTTTGGCACCTTCCGCTTGAAAACCCGCAAACCCCGCATGGGACGCAATCCTAAGACTGAAGAGAAAGTACCGGTTCCGGCCAGGACCGTTCCCACCTTCAAGTTCTCCCGCGAATTCAAAAACATGGTCGTTGACCTCAAAATCAATGAGTAGAGTGAGCCAAAATGCCCTGCGGTAAAAAGAGAAAGAGACATAAAATCGCCACTCACAAGCGGAAAAAACGCCTACGTAAAAACCGTCATAAAAAGAAATAAATCGTAGCCACCCTTCGGGGTGGCTTTTTTGGCTTGGGCTTGAATTTCGACCGCGAAGACCACAACCTGGAACTGCGCCAGTTGATCCGAGACACCCTTAGCGCGACGCTGGAGGGGGATTTTTCCGCGCATCCGGATTACCCATATTTCTTCACCCGCGCGTTTTACGATATGTTCACCGAGGTGGAAGGGCTGCCCCTCTTTCCCCAGGAAATGCCTGAGGTCTTTTTGCGCTGGGCCGGACTGGAAGCGGGAAAAGGGATCAGCCCGGAGGAAATCCTGGTTCTGGACCTCGAAACAACGGGGCTGGGACGCGGCCAGACCATCGCCTTTATGATCGGATTGGGTTATTATGAGGAGGGGCGCTATGTGGTGGAGCAGCTCTTCCTGCCCGAACCGGAGGCTGAGGCCAGCTCCTTCGACCGCCTGATAGAGCTTTTGGAAAAGAAATCCGTGTTGATCACCTTCAACGGCAAAACCTTCGACGTGCCCATCCTGGAATCCCGCCTGCTCTACAACCACATCTGGCTGGACCTGCGTTCCAAGCTGCACATCGACCTGCTCCACATCGCCCGGAGGCTCTGGAAAAACAAAATCCCCTCCTGCGCCCTGGAAACCATCGAATTCTACATCTTGGGCCACATCCGGGAAAAGGAACTGGACATCGAGGGCGGCCTCATCCCCCAAACCTATTTCCAGTTCCTGATCAGCGGGGATGCCGAATTGATGCGTCGCGTTTTCATCCATAACCAGCTTGACATCCTCCACACCGCCGCGCTTTTCACCCTGATCTGCGACAGCGTTGGTTATCCACCCGCCCTGGGTTTTGACCACCGCATCGACTACCACGCCCTGGCCCGGCTCTATCTCAGCCAGGGTGAAAGCGAAACTGCCCGCGCCATCCTAACCGACCTGCTGGCCCAAAACATCGTTTCCGGGGACATCGCCTGCGATCTTGGTCTGATCAATAAAAAGGAGGGCGATTTGGAGGCCTCGGAAAGCTGTTTCGCCCTTGCAGCCGCCCTCGACCATCCCACGGGAACGCTGGAATACGCCAAGCTTCTGGAAAAACGCCGGGAATTCGACAGCGCCCTTCAGCAAGCCCGGAAGCTGCTCGACTGGCATCTGGCCCGGCCTCGGACCAATGCCAGGCAGGTGGAGGAACTGGAGAAAAGGGTTCTGCGCCTGCGCGGAAAACTGGGCATCTGACCCCAAAAGCTCCAAACCGTATTGATAAAGCCCGGAGAGGAGCAGAAATGTCTGCCCATCATCACTTCCTGCCAGCCAGACCCTTAGCGCCTTCGTTTATTCCTCTCCCTTTCCTCCCGTATGATCCCCGCATCAAGTGCGGGCATCATGCGGGAGGCGCGACTGGGAAACAGGAAAGTGCCTTAACGGCCAGACTACATCGCTTCTACACGGTCACACGCTGGCGTCGAGCGAGGAACGGGCATCGACGACAGCGATACCTCCTGTAGTCCAAGCTCGCAGGCTCGCTGGACTCCAGGCTACATACCGATGTCGGAAACGGTATCTGCTCTACCCATCCGGCTAAAAGTAGAGCTAAAAAAAGAGGCGCCGCCTGAGCGGCACCTCAAACAAGTGTATGATCGGAGAGAACGGGAGAAGCTTTACTCGGAAGGAGTCACGATCAGCTTGTTGCCGTCAATGCCGACAATAGTTACCTTGGCATCCTCCGCGATGGGTTTGGCGTCGGTCGAAATGGCAACCCATTCTTCCCCGCCGACTTTCACGTAACCTTTGCCTTCCGCCGGAATGGCTTTGGTGATGATCCCTTGTTCGCCTTTCAAGGCATAAACATTGGTTTCCCGGCCGGCGTTGCGTAACACCCTTTTCCCCACCTTGCGGGTGAAGAGGAAAGCCACGAAACTGATCACAGCGAAGATTACGATCTGCAAAGGCACGTTGCTTCCCACCAGGTGCAGGAGGCTGAGCAGCCCGGTGGCGATGGCGCCGATGCCCAGGGCAACGAAAAAGAATGCGGGATCAAAGATCTCGATGATCACGAAAACGATCCCGAGGATTATCCACACGTGCCAGGGTTGAATGTCGATCATTGGTTCTCCCGGTGTTACTTGGAGGTTTCTTCCGGTTTGGGCTTTTCCGCGCTGTCGGGGTTGGATGTGCGCCTGTCTTTGTAGATGCGCTTTACTTTACGTTTGCTGCCGCCGTAACCGTAGCGGGAGGAATAGCGGTTGGTGTAGCTGCCGTATCCGCCGTATTGGTAAGAACCTCCCAAACCGCTGGCGCTGAATCCTTTAACACCCATCAGAGCCATCAGGTACATGATCAGCTTGGTGCCGTAGTAGGCAAGGACAACGGCCACAAACAGCACGATCAGGGCGCCGAAGAAATTATAGACGAATTTGCGAACGGTGGAAACGCTGCTGCCGGTCATGCCGGGAACTATCTGCACGTAGAGCAGGGTGGTATTAGCCTGACTCAGCACTTTCACCAGGTTTTCCTGATCCCTGATCTGCGAGATCAGGAATTCCTTCCTGTCGGCTATGTTGCCATAAGTTTGTCCCACGGCATCCATCGCGGCCAATTCGCTCTTCTTGGAGGCCAGGATTCCTTCTTCCGTCTCCAGCGACTTGATCACCAAAGCTGAATCCACTATTTCTTTATAGCCTTCTATGCTGCCCAGGTCGTAGAATTTCTTTTGGATTTCTGAAAACCTGCCGCCTTCTATCCTGAATATATAAGAGCCATAGCCGCTTTCACTGGATTTGAGCAGTGGTTTTTCCAGGGCATAGCTGCTGATGAAGTTGTTCATTTCCTGCAGGGCGTGTTTGATGTTCGAGCTCTTCACCCGCAACTGGGCTTTATTGAGTGACTTGTAATCGCCGAAGATCTTGTTGGCGTCTTTGAACAGCGAACTGTAATCCGGACCCTTTTCCTTTTGCATCAAAGCCGCGTAGCCAGCCCATGACAGAGCGAGGAAGATCACAAAGATCGCCACCGCGCGCAGTCTCCGTTTAGTTGTTTTGTCCATTATATCCTCATGTCCTGTATTTATTTATCAATTCCCGGGCATGCTCCAGTGAGATGTCGGATACATCTCCGGAAAGCATCCGGGCCAGTTCTTCCAATCTTTGTTCCGCCTCAAGCGGCACCATTTTAATCACGTTCTTCTTTTTGCCTGCCTCTTTTTTCAGTGCCACCTGATGGTCGGCGATGGCGGCGATCTGGGCCAGATGCGTTATGCAAATGATCCGGTGCCGCCGCGCCAGGGCGAAGATGAACTGCGCGACGTATTCTGCGGTCTTGCCGCCGATGCCGGAATCTATCTCGTCCAGGATCATCAGCTTTTCCTCTATCCGCTCTGACAGCACCTTTTTGATGGCCAGCAGGATGCGGGAAAGCTCGCCGCCGGAAGCCACTGTGGACAGAGGCCTTAGCTCGCTGCCCCGGTTCGCGCTGAAAAAATACTGGCAAGCATCCTGACCCTGCTCAGTGCAGGAATCAAGATATTCTTGCATTATGATTTTACCATCTGCCTTTTTGTCAATCTTTATTTTGAAGCGGGCATCGGGAATGGAGAGCAAACTGATGCTTTCACGCAACTCTTCGGAGAGTTTTTCCGCTGCGGCCAGGCGGCTGGCGCTGAGCCTGTCCCCGTTCGCACGCAGGGCTTCAAAATCTCTTTCCGTCGATCTTTCCAGATTTTCAACCCGCTCACTCAGATCGGTGTAGGCGTTGATCTGGGCTTTCCTCTCGGCGAAAAGCTCCAGCAGTTCACTGATTGTTTTGGCTTTGTGCTTGTGCAGCAGACTGTTGATGGTGTCCAGCCGTTCCTGGATGGTTTCCAGGCGCGCAAGGTCTGGATTCACGTCCAGGCAGAGGTCACCCAGCGCCGCTGAACTCTCCGTAACCAGTTCCAGACAGTCGCGCAGGCTCTGTTCGATGTTCGCCACGCGCGGATTGAGGTGGGAAAAACGGGCCAGGGCTGCCACGCTGGCGCTGAGGCGGCTGTGAACGCTGTTTTCTCTCTCATAGAGGTCAAAGCTGCTGGCGGCGGCTGTTTCGGCGATTTCCTGGGCGTGGCTGAGCAGCTCGAATTCCTGCTGCAGTTCCAGGTCCTCGCCCTCATTCAGCCCCGCTTTTTCCAGTTCCTCGAACTGATATTGGTAAAGCTCCCTCAACTGGCGGTCCTGTTCCACCTTCGCCTTCAGTCTTTCCAGTTCCTTGAGGCTCTCGCGCAGGCCTCTGTATTGCGTGGAAAAAGCGCTTACCAGGGCTTCGTTCTGGGCGTAAAGGTCCAGGAGGTGAAGCTGATAGGCGGCGGAAAGCAGCCGTTGCTGGTCGCGCTGGTGGTGAAAATCGATCATCAGGGGTTTGAGTTCCCTCTGCAGCGAGGCCGTAACTTTGCGCCCGTTCAGGAAATAGCTGGATTTCCCCGCGGTACTCACCTCCCGGGCCAGCACCAGTTCATCCTCCGGTTCGTAGCCCTGCTCCGCCAGCCAGTCCCTTACTTCGGAGTTATGGGAAAGGTCAAAACTGGCTTCCAGATAGATGGGCTGCTGGGGGTCGAAGGCTTCCAACGCGGGTGCCGGATCGGCAAAGATGAGGGACACGGAGCCCACCAATATGGATTTTCCCGCCCCCGTCTCCCCGCTCAGGACGGTCATGCCCGGGCCGAAAGTCAGCTTCTGCTCGGGCACGAAAAGGTAGTTGCGGATTTGGATCCCTGTGAGCATTTACTTACCCAGGTGCATCTTGCGCCGCAGAATCTGGTAAAAGGTGCGGTTGGAAAGCTTCACGAACTGCACCTGCTGCTTGGCTGCGGTGATCAGAACCTCATCGTTTTCCTGCAGCGGGCTGCAGTTCACTCCGTCAAGCTGCAGCGCGGCAGGTTCCTCCAAGCCGTGAACGCGCATGAGGATTCTGTCGCGGGAGGAAAAGACCATTGGCCGGATGGTGAGCAGATGAGGATTAAGCGGAGTGAGCACAATGGCGCGCAGTTCCGGGGCGAGAATGGGCCCTCCGGCGGCCAGTGAATAGGCTGTGGAACCGGTTGGAGTGCTGGCCACAACGCCATCGCAGCGTGTGTCGAAGACGAAGCGTCCGCCGCTGAAGATGCGCACCCCGATCAGGCGCGGGGTGTCTGCCTTGTGGATAACCGCGTCGTTTAGGGCAAGGCCTTTGAAGATTATCTCCCCCTGCCGCCGCAACTGGCATTGGACCGTCATTCTGGGCAATAGCCGGTATTTCCCCTTCAGCAGGTCACAGATGGATTTGTTCAGCTCGCCTAAAGTGGTTTCGGAAAGAAAGCCTAGCCAGCCCATATTGATGCCCAGGATCGGGGCTCCGGAACTGAGGGCCAGGTCTTTGGCCCGCAGGATAGTGCCGTCGCCGCCAAAGACAAGGATGCAGTCCAGCTTCTTCGCGGTCTTCCCTTCAGGGTCCAAAACGCTGAATCCTTTTGGCATTAAGTGCCGCTGCTCGCGAATGCCGTGGAAGCGGACCCCGTGTTCGGCAGCCAGGGCTTCTAGCTTGGCGAACATGGCCTGTTTATCCGCGAAAGAGGGTTTGATGTAGATGGCGAAGTTCTTCATTCCAGCGATTCCAGTATCCTCAGATACGATTCATAGCGCTCCAACGGGATTTTGCCCGCCTCCTGGGCATCCAGAACGGCGCAGTCATCCTCATGGGTGTGGGTGCAATCACGGAAAAAGCAGTTCGGAGCCAGTTTCGCGAAACCCGGAAACACTCTCGGAATCTCGCTTATCGCGCTGCGGTGCAGGTTCACTGTCTTGATTCCGGGGGTGTCGAGCAAGTGTCCGCCGAAACTCCAGGGAAACAGGATCGCCTGGGTGGTGGTGTGCTTCCCTTTTTCATTGAAATCGCTCACCTCGGCCGTGCGCAGTTCCAACCCCGGTTCCAGCCAGTTGATCAGCGAGCTTTTGCCCGTGCCGGATTGCCCGGAAAACACGCTGTCCCTGTCGATCAGGATGGCGCGCAAATCCTCCATCCCTTCGCCGCTCACGACGGAGGTGCAGAGCAGCGGATAGCCGGATTCGCGGTAGTAATCAACCGTGTCAGCCAGTTCCTCGCGGTCTTCGCAGAGGTCGATCTTGTTGATCACGATGACCGGATGGATGTTTTCCAGGGTGGCGGCGCAGATATAGCGGTCGATCAGGCCCGGCTTGATCAGCGGCATTCGCCAGGAAGCCGTGATCACCACCTGGTCGATGTTGGCGGCCACAATGATCTCTTTCTGGAAGTTGCCGCTGGCGTAGCGGGAAAGGGTGTTCACCCGGGGCAGGATGTTTTCGATGCGGAAATGGGGATCGCCTGAGATGTCCAGCTCAACGCGGTCGCCCACAGCAGAAAGTGCTCTGCTGGAGTAGGAGAACTGCTTCAGCCGGCCGGAGAGGGTGGCTTCGTAGAACTTTCCTTCCGCCTCAACCAGATAGTTGTAGTTGGTCTTCACTTCCAGAATTCGCCCAGGTATCAGTTCCGAGCTTTGCTTGAATGTCTGGTGCTGCTTTTCCGCCGTGCGCTGAGATTTGTAATGTGCCACCTCACGCATGTCGTCCAGTGCGTCAAGGTTCGGAACACGCACGTTCCTCAGCCGTCTCCCGGCGTGGGGCCGCTGTTTTTTCCTGTCCTTTTGCTTCATCGCCTCAGCTGAAAACCGGTGTCAGCCTGTCAAACAGCTTTTCCGCCTCTTTCAGTTTCGCTTCGTTGCCAAACACGCAGTAATGGTTGCAGGCCATGGTCGCCTCCACCAGGTCGGCAAAGGCGCGGATGTCCTCTACCTTGGTGGAAAGCACCTCATCACGTATCTGCTGGCGGTCTTCGTGGCTGAAACCGGTAATATAATCGTCATTGGCTTGGGCGGCTTTTCTTTCTGGGGTCAGGGGATAATCCTGGCTAGAGATGTCGCCGATGATGTATTTTACCATCTCACGGCGACTGCAGTTGAAATTGCGGATGAATTCCGGCACTTTGTCGTAGGTTTCTAGGGTTTCCTGCAGATTGGGATCGCGGTAGGAGCAGAAATACATGCTGCCGTAGGGCGAGAAATTTGACCAGGCGCCATAAGCGCCGCCCTTTTCCCGAATCTCGCGGTGCAGGAATTCGGTGGACAGGATGTTGTTCAGCACCCTCAACTTGCCGGAGTAGGAATAGCCGTTGCGGAAGAAGTTTCCGCCTTTCACGCAATACTGCACCTGCACCGGAGCCAGGATCGCCTCGTTGAGGTCTTTGGGCTGGAAGCGCCGTTCCACAGGGGAGGATGCTTCGGAGAAAAGGCTTTCCACGAATGGCTTCAATTGGCCGAAAGCTTCCGCAATGCCCGCTTCGTCTGCGGTTAGGCTGACCAGCAGGTTGTTGCGGGTGAAGAAGGTATCGCGCACCCAGCCGAGCTCGGCAACGATCTTGTCGATCTCCGTATCCAGGCTCTTTTCCAGGTTGTTGAGGAAATGGTAATATTCCAATCCTGAAATCATGTCGCTGTAGCGGTGGGCCTGGCTGAACGGAGCCAGCATTCGGTTTACCGCAATCTGGTGCCCGTTGTAGAACAGCATGGATTCCATCTTGGATTTGGTTTCGCGGATGATCTGCTTCAGCCGGTCACGGTCCGTGAAAACGGGACGCAGGGCAAGCTCAGCCGCCAATTCCATCAGTTTGCCGGTCTTGTTGCGCACCGCCTTTCCGTTGAGCAGCAGTTTTGGCTGCACCTCGTCCGGATCCTGGTAATTGCTGCGGAGCAGCAGGCCCAGGCTGATGCCACCGGTGTGGATGTTGATCTCGTTGGAAAGCTCCGCGTAGCCGTGGTCACGGCTGTCCACCTGTCCCGCCAGCATGGTGTAGAGCGAAATCCAGGGCAGGTTTGCCTCACTGGCATGGCTGAGGTCAAAATAGGCTGAGAGGTACAGCACACCGTTGGTGTTAAGCTCATGTTTCAGCAGGGTGAATTCTCTGGATTCCTCGATTTCGGTGGGGTAGCGCTCCGCCTCGAGATCGATGTCATCCAGGCTTAACATGGGGATTTTTTCCAGTTCTTCCGGGACCGGCTCTTCATTTTGCCAGTCGAGGAATGCGTGGTTGAATTTGATCAGTTCCTCTATCTCTTGGGGGGTCATTTTGGCCTTGACCGCGGCCAGTTCTTCCCTGAGTTTGCTGTCCAACTGGTTGCCCAGGCCGGGCACAGGGGTATAGATGACTTGGCTGGCGTGTGGGTTTTCGAGGATAGCCTGTTCGATCAGCTTTTCATAGTAAGGCTCGCTGAGACCGCGGCGCAGTTCTTTCATCGATTCTTCAAAACCCAGCGCTTCCAGTGGGTCGCCGCCGTGGATCCAGTGCGTATACATCGTCCAGGCGTAATAAAGCCCTCTCGGCCCCCAGGACATCTGGGCCTCGCGCAGAGCGAACTCGCGCCGGTTGAGTACGGCCTCGACCAGTTTTTTGTCGATGCCTTCCTCCACCAGGCGTTTCAGCTCGGTCCGGATCAGGCTGGCCAGCGCGTCCGCGTTTTCCCGCCTCACCTGTTTGCAGATGATGCTGAAAGTTGGCTGCAGCAGGCCTTCCCGCAGGGAAAAGATGGTGTCCTTAGCCAGGCTGGATTTGAGGATGGCCTGTTTCAGCGGCGAGGCCGGGGTTCCCATCAGAATGCTCATCAGCACCGTGATCGCGTGGGTTAGCTTGAGGTCGGGATTAAGGCCGAAAGTGTAGTTCAGGCTCAGGTGATATTGTTCCGTGATGTCCTTGCCCTCTTCCACCGGATACTGCACCTCCAGCTTCTTCATCCTGTCAAAGGGCTTTTGCAGCGGGATATTCACCGCTTCCGTGTCTTTTTCGAAATGGCTCAGGTATTCCCGGTCCATTATTTCCATCATCGCGTCGGCGTCCATGTCCCCATAGAGGAAGAGATGCGAGTTCGAGGGATGGTAGTGTTTTTTATGGAAGGCGATGAAGTTCTCGTATGTTAGCTGCGGAATTTCCTTTGGGTCGCCTCCGGATTCGCAGCCGTAGGTGTTATCAGGAAACTGCGCCTGCTGGCTGTAGCGTTCGACAACCTGGTCCGGCGAGGAAAAAGCGCCCTTCATCTCGTTGTAAACCACGCCTCTGACCTTCAGCTCGCCTTCCGGGTCGGTGAGTTCATAGTGCCAGCCTTCCTGGTGCAGGATGTTGGGCTGTTCGTATATCTTGGGGAAAAACACCGCGTCCAAGTAAACCCGGCTGAGGTTCACGAAATCCTTGGCGTTGGTGCTGGCAACGGGATACAGCGTCATATCCGAATCGGTCATGGCGTTGATGAAGGTGTGCAGCGAACCCTTTATCAGTTCCTGGAAGGTGGATTTGCAGGGAAAGTTCTTGGAGCCGTTAAGCACCGAATGTTCCAGTATGTGGGGACAGCCGGTGTTGTCGGTGGGAACGGTTTTGAAGGTGGCGCAGAAAACCTTGTTGTTGTCCTCGCACGCCATATGCACCAGGCGCGCCCCGCTTTTCTCATGTTCGTAATAATGTGCCGTGGCGGCGATTTCAGGTATCTCGCGGCTGGCAATGTGGGCAAAGCCGTGTTTCACAGCCTGCTTTTTCATGGTTGAACTCCTAATATCAGGTTAAATCGTATTCTTTCAGAACAGCGCGCAAAACCTCGCGGTTGGCGTCCTGCAGCGGACAGATCGGCAGCCGGAATTCCAGTTCGATCATCCCCATCATATGCAGGGCTTCCTTGGCCGGGATGGGATTGGTCTCTATGAACATCGCGCCATTCAGCTTCTGCAAGTGCCGGTGCTGTTTGGCGGCGGTGGCGAAATCCCCAATCAGGCAGCTGCTGATGTGCTCGCTCATCAGTTTGGGCACAACGTTTGCCGTCACGGAAATGCAGCCTTTGCCGCCAATGGCCATCAGCGGAAGGTTGAGCGCGTCCTCTCCGCTCATCAGGGAAAAAGTTTCCGGAGCGTCGCGGATAATCTCCGTCGCCTGGGGGATATTGCCGCTCGCTTCCTTGACACCGACTATGTTTGGGCATTCGCGTGCCAGCTTCACCATTGTCGCCGCGGAAATATTCACCCCGGTGCGGCCGGGAACGTTGTAAACCACGATCGGGATGTCCACTTTGGCGGATAGGGCCTTGTAATATCCATACAGGCCGTTTTGCGTGGGCTTGATGTAATAGGGCGTGATAACCAGGGCGTGGTCCGCCCCCAGCTCTTTCGCCCGCTTGGTGGCAGCCAGGGTCTGGTTGTAGTTGTTCGTGCCCGTGCCGATCATCACCGGAACCCGTTTGTTGATCTTCTGCAGGGCGAAAAGCAGCAGCGCCTCCTTTTCGTCCGAAGCCAGGGCGGCGGTTTCAGCGGTTGTGCCCAGCAGCAGGATGCCGTGGGTGCCCTCGGCGATATGGAACTCCAGCAGGGCTTCCAGAGCGGAATAGTCGATCCCGCCATTCTTGAAGGGCGTCACCAAAGCCACATAAGAACCTTGCAACATGTTTCTATCTCCTTTTCCCAATGTGGGTTGGCTGCGCCGGACCAAATCCCCTCCCGGGGGAGGGCGGGTTTGGCGCAGAAAAACACAATTTTAACCATTTTGCCGCGCTCCCAATTTCCGTCAATACAAATATGCGCCAAGCCTCTGACGCCCTGTGGAATTTCATCCCGTTAGCAAATGACCTGCTCCCGCTTTCCTGAAGTAACAGGGAAATTCCAGAGCGGACACGGACAGCCTCTTTCCTTATCTCGACTCAGCCTGGCGTACAGTGAACGCAGTGAAAAGGACGACAGAATGCTTGTGAACTTTAATTTTTTGCTGCCGTCGATGCTGTTGGAGCCTGGAGTCCAGCGAGCCTGCGAGCTTGGACTACAGGAAGTGTTGCTGCCGTCGATGCTCGTGCCTCGCTCGACGCCAGCGTGTGACCGTGTAGAAGCGATGTAGTCTGGCCGTTAAGGCGCTTTCCTGTTTCCCAGTTGTGCCTCCCTCATAATGCCCGCATTTGATGCGAGCACCGTGCGGGAGGCGTGGGAGAGGGATGGCCGCAGGCGCTCAGGGCCTGACCGAGAGGACATTATTGTGAAGCGGTATCCTCAGAAGAGGGTTTTTAGTTTTTCCGCCAGTTTGTCCACCTGGTTTTTGCGCTCCAGTTCCCAGGGGACACGGAAATCCTGCCTGGGTTGGGAGAAGAGGCGCAGGAGGCAGTTGCGGATGCTGTCGGCAGATTCCATGGCGCAGATGAGGTCGTGACCGCAGGAGCGGAGCAGCCCGGCCGCCTCGTTTTGAGCAGGGACCAGGGCCAGGATGGGCCTTTGGGCGCGGAAGTATTCGAACACCTTGGAGGTGAGGGTCCCGCGGGGGCTGGAGCTGTTGATGACCAGAATGAGGGCGGAGGAGTTCCGCATAGCGACAAGGGCTTCACGGTGGCTGAGCTGGGGGATGATGTCGATGAGGTCCTGGATCCCGCTCTGTTCCACTTCCCGGAGGGTTTCGCGGAAGAAGTTTCCGTAGAGCTTCACCCTGGTTCCGGCGGGGAGGGCATTTTCTTCGCGGAGACGCCTGAGGGCGGCGTAAAAATGGCGCAAGCTGCGGCGGGCGTAGATGTTGCCGAAATAGGCGATGTGGAATCCGGAGGGGGAAATCGGCTCTGGGAGGGCGCTGAAATCGGCTTCGTCCCAGCCGTTATAGACGGTGACCATCTTTTCCGCCAGTTCCGCTCCGAAGGCTTCTGCGGCATCGGTGCCGATGCCTTCAGTTGCCGTAACGATGAGGCTGGCGTGGCGGTAGATGCTCTTTTCCAGGCCGCGGGAGAGCTTTTTGAAGATGCCGCTCTGGAGGTCGTAGTCGCCCAGGAGGGTCCAGTAGTCGCGCAGGTCCACGGCCAGGGGGATGCCGCTGGAGCGGGAGAGGGTGAGGGCGCCGAAGCCGGAGGAAAAGGGGCCCAGGGAAATGTAGATAAGGTCGTATTTCCGCCCGCGGATAGCCCTGCGTCCGGCCTTTATCAAAGCGGGCAGCCAGCCGATCTTGTTGTCCACGGGCCAGAGCTGGCGCACTTTCAGCTTCAGCTTTTCCGGGGTGTTCAGGTAAACTTGGGAAAGTTCGCTCCCTCCGGCGTTCCGGCCTTTTTTCAGCAGGGCCATGGGGTCCAGGGAATCGGCGCGGATGAGGGTGGCGGCAGCGTTTTCCTCCATGAGGGCAGGGTCGCGGTAAAGGTATTCGATGTCTTTCACGGTGATCACGTCGCAAACGATGCCGGCCTCGGCGAGGTATTTCACCGTTTTGAGGTTGCGCAGGGCGGCGGGGCCGCCCAGGGGGGGATAGAAATAGCTGATGTAAAGAACGCGCATCTTAGCTGGGACCGAGCTTCCGCATCAGGTCCAGGAGCCGGGGTTCGACGGCTTCCCAGTTGTATTTCCGGTCGATGAGTTCGACGCAGCGCTGGCTGACCTGGTTGTATTCGTCCTTACCGAGGCGGAGGAGGCCGGCGATGGCTTCGGCAATGCTGTCGCTTTGATATTCGCAGCAGGCGCCAAGCCGGTTTGACTCGATCAGGCCGCGCATCAGAGGGGTGTTGATGGAAACCACGGGCAGCCCGGCAGCAAAGTATTCCAGCACCTTGAGGGGCAGGGCGCGCCTCAGGCGCCGGTTTTGGGGATTGAAAAGCCAGAGGCCCACCCGGCTGCGCTTGAGCAGGAGGCCGATCTTTTCCGCCGGGATCCAGCTTTGGTAATAGATAACGGCGTTGAGTCCGAGGGCGTTGAGCCGTTCGTTGAATTCGCGCTCCACCTCGGGCGAAAAAAACCTGCCGAGGATGAGAACGTTCAGGCCGGGAAACTCGTTGCGGAGGAGATAGACGCTTTTGAGCAGCTTGAAGATGCCGCGGTCGGGGGTGAGCCCGCCGATGTAGATGAGGTCAAAATCCATCTCGCAGATGGCGCTGAGCTCCATCGGAATCTCGCAGGTGTAATCCCAAACGTTTTTGACGGGATAGTTGGGCAGGACGAGAGTGTTTTTGCCCTTTCCGTGGGGAACAAGCTGGTCCAGAATCTTCCGGTTTACGGCGATGGTGGCATCCACCCGGCGCTGGAGCTGGCGCTCGAAAGCCAGGTAGAGGGCCTTCACGATCCAGCTAAAAGGCGGATGGAAACGCTCGGCATAGGCGTCGGGAAAGAATTCATGCACATCGAAGACCACCCGGCAGCGCAGCTTGCGGCGTAGAACCAGGCCAACGCAGACCGTGAGCGGCTCCACGCAGATCACGATGTCCGGCCTGAGCTTTTTCGCCTTCTTATAGAGCAGCGGCAGGGCATACCAGGCGGATTCGGTTTCCACCACGTCCTGATAGGGATTCACGGCGGCGTTGCGAACCCCGCTGGCGCAAAGCAGATGCACCTCGCCCAACCTGGCCAGGCTGCGGGCCATCTTGTAATAGAGGCGCACGTCCGTGGTGTGGTGGGAATTGGACACGATGCATATCTTCATTTTATCACCCTTTGGGCGCGGACACTCTTTTGGTGTAAGTGCTTTATTGTCAAGCTGTATTTCGTAAATTGAAGAAACAGGGGGAGGCCGGAACGCTGATGACGGGGTGGCGTTCTCAGCTGAATATCCCGCATTTACGTCATTCCGGACATCACCGATAAAGGTTGACAAACCAAGCCCAATCGCATTTTTGGATTTTCACAAAAAATACTGGATGAACTATGGAAAAATTACGCGGTGACCTGGCCAACCTCCAGGCATATTTTTCAGCCAACTACGCTCCCGAACAACGCTCCGCGGCGCAGACCGCCTTTTTGAAAAAACTCTCGGAACTCACCCACGCCCACTACCGGGGCAAGATGCAAACCCTACCCAAGGCAGGCATCTGGGACTTCAATTGGTTCAACGTGTGGTACACGCCCGGGGTTTCCGCTGTTTCCACCTCGATTCGGGACGGATACGAAAGGTCATACGAACTAAGCAACCGGGGCAACCTTGTGGCCGTGGTGAGCGACAGCACCAGGGTTTTGGGCGATGGCGACTGCGGCCCCGCCGGAGGCCTGGGCGTTATGGAAGGCAAGGCCATGCTGATGAAATACCTGGGCGGCTTCGACGCTATCGCGCTCTGCGTGAACAACCGGGACGCCACTGGCAAACCGAACCCGGAGCGGCTCATCGAGTTTGTGAAAATGCTTGAACCCAGCGTGGGTGCGGTTAATCTGGAAGACATCTCCCAGCCCAACTGCTACCGGGTTTTGGACGAACTTCGCGCCAGCTGCGGCATCCCCGTCTGGCACGATGACGCCCAGGGAACCGCCTGCGTGACCCTGGCCGGGTTGCTGAACGCCTTGAAACTGGCCGGAAAAAGCATCCAGTCCATCCGCGCCGTGCTCTTCGGCGCCGGGGCCTCCAACAACACCATCGCCAGCATCCTGATCCAATCGGGACTGGACCCGCAAAACCTGGTGATGTTCGACAGCCGGGGCGGACTCCACGCCGGCCGTGACGACCTGGCCCAAAACCCCGCCAAATCAAGACAGTGGGCCCTGGCCAGAATTTCCAACCCCAAACGCCTGGCCACCATGGAAGAAGCGATGAAGGGCGCTGACGTTCTGATATCGCTTTCCACACCGGGGCCCCATGTCATCAAGACTGAATGGATCAGGCTGATGGCGCCCAAGGCGATAGTTTTTGCCTGCGCCAATCCCGTGCCGGAAATCTATCCCCACGACGCCAAAGCGGCCGGAGCCTTCATCGTGGCCACCGGCCGGGGCGATTTCCCCAACCAGATCAACAACTCCTGCGGCTTTCCCGGCATCCTCAAGGGCGCTTTGCTGGTGCGCGCCAGCCAGATCACAGACGGCATGGCGATCCGCGCGGCCCATTCCCTCGCCGATTTTGCCGAAGCCAGGGGGATAAATCCCGACAATATCGTGCCCCGCATGGACGAGGAAAACGTTTTTGCCAATGAAGCCGCCGACGTGGCCGAGCAGGCCGTGCGGGAAGGCGTTGCCGCGCAACCGCTTACCCGGGACGAGGTTTTCGCCAGGGCCGCAGCGGACATCCGGGCCACCCGCGATCTCTGCCACCGCATGATGAGCGACGGCAGCATCAATCCACCACCGAGGGAACTTATCGAAACCGCGCTAAAACACACCCGGGAGCTTCTGGGCAAATAGCATGGACGCCACCACCAGGAAAAAGGTCTGGCGTGTTCTGAGCTTCGCGCTCAAGCTGTTGGTGACGGCCCTTATCCTGTATGGGCTGTTCCGCAGGATGGATTTTGGGAAGGTCTGGCAAAACCTGCTCAACCAGCCCGTCTGGCTGATTCTGGCCATCCTCGGCCTGGCAGTTCTGCGCCACTGGTGGCAGTATCTGGCCTGGCAATACTCCCTGCAGATTAATCCCCTCTTCGTCCTGAAGCGGAAAGAGGTGTTCGAATCCTACATGATAGGACAGGCGCTGCGTTTCGCCGTTCCGGGCAGTTGGGGCATCATGGGCAAGGTGGCATACGTTTCGAACAGCAGCAAGGCCGCCTCTATGATTTCCTGCATGCTGGAACGAATATACGTAACCTGGAGCATCTTCGTTTTTGCCAGCCTGGCCCTGCTCTACCTTCCGCACGGAATTCCGGGCTGGGTCCGCTGGCTGCTGTTCATCGGCCTTTTGACCCTGCCTGTCTGGCTGTATTTTGTTACTTACCTGAACCGGCGCTGGGGCAGGCTGCGGGCAGGATACATCCACTACGCGCCGCGGCTCACCCTGCTGATGATCGGAGCCACCTTGATTAACCATTTCCAGTACTGGCTGATGCTGAATCTCAACCAGGCAGTGCCGTTCTGGGACGTGGTGAAGCGGATGTCGCTTTCACATCTTTCCTACAGCATACCGGTAACGGTAGCGGGGCTGGGGCTGAAGGAAAGCTTCGCGATCTCACTGCTCTCCAAGATCGGGCTCCAGGCTGAAAGCATCGCCAGCACGACACTGACTATCTTCATTATCAACGACGTGGTGCCGGCCCTAATCGGCGCGGGTATCTTCCTGAGGATGAAGGGAATCCGCTAAGGCAAACATGAAAGCGATCACCATCATCGGCGCGGGCCTCGCGGGCAGTGAAGCCGCTCTCCAACTGGCGGACAGAGGATTGGCGGTTAAGCTTTGCGAGATGCGCCCGGGCAAAATGACCCCAGCCCACCAAACCAGCCTGGCCGCGGAACTGGTTTGCAGCAATTCCCTCAAATCCACCCTGCCGGACACGCCCGCGGGCATGCTGAAAGAAGAACTCCGCCTGCTAGGTTCAAAGCTTCTGCCCATCGCGGAAAACTGCTCCGTTCCCGCCGGACACGCCCTGGCAGTGGACCGAGAACTCTTTGCCCAGAAAGTGGATGCCTTGGTGCGGACGCATCCCAAGATCGAAATGGTGCACGAAGAGGTGACCCGGCTTCCGGAAAGCGTATGCATCCTCTGCAGCGGCCCCCTCACGTCGGACGCTCTGGCGGCGGAACTGCAAAAGACTTTGGGCTCCAGCCAGCTCTGCTTTTTCGACGCCATCGCCCCCATCGTGGCTGCCGACAGCCTCGATTTCAGCCGGATTTACCGCAAAGACCGCTATGACAAAGGTGACCCGGATTACCTCAACTGCCCTTTCACCCGCGAGGAATACTACACTTTCATTGAAGCCCTGCTGAGCGGGGAGCAGTATCAGGCGCGCGAATTTGAGAATGAGTTTTTCCGGGACCTGAAGTTCAACTATTATGAAAACTGCACCCCGGTGGAGGAACTTGCCCGCAGGGGAAAAGACACTCTGCGACATGGGGTTATGCGTCCGATGGGCTTAGAACACGAGGGTAAAAAACCCTTCGCGGTTCTCCAACTAAGAACCGAGAATAGGGACCAAACAGCTTTCAACCTGGTGGGCTGCCAGACCATGCTCCGCCAGGCCGAGCAGAAACGTATTTTCCGCCTCATCCCCGGCTTGGAGCAAGCGGAATTCCTGCGCTACGGCTCCATCCACCGCAACAGCTATCTGAACGCGCCCCAAGCCCTGGCTCCCAACCTGACTCTGCGCAACGCCCGCCATGTCTTTGTGGCCGGCCAGCTTAGCGGCGTGGAGGGCTACATGGAATGCGTAGCCACAGGTTTGCTGGTGACCAGGATCCTGGCTGAAGGCATCCCGATGCTGCCGCCGGAAACGATATTGGGCCAGCTCTGGCGGCGCCTTATCGATCCCAGCCAGAAGAACTTCCAGCCGGTGAACGCCAATTTTGGCCTGCTCCCAGCTTTGAAAGTGCCCATCAGAGACAAGAAACTAAAGAAACTGAGCCTCTCCCAACGCGGGCTGGAGGCTCTGAAAACCTTTCTGGAAGAGGAAAGTGACTAAGCAAGGAGGACCATGAACGACAGAGAGCAAGAACGGCTGGTCGAAGAATTTGACCTCGAACCGGATACCTGGGATGATTTCGAACGGTCGGAGAAAACGGCGTTTTTGGCAGCTATCGTGCGCCCCGGCGAATCCGATGCCGAGGCTGCTGCCAGCCTGGAGGAACTGGAGCGCCTGGCCGACACAGCCGGGATTGAGGTCCTGGGCGCTTACACCCAAAGACGCGGCCACCCCGAGCGGGCCAGCTTTTTCGGCAAGGGCTTCCTGGAGGAGATCAGCCAGAAAATGCGCCAGGCCCAGGCTGAAGTGCTTATCGTGAATGAAGAGCTGACTCCCATCCAAGGCCGCAATATCGAGAACAATTTCGGCATCAGGGTGATAGACCGCACCGAGGTGATTCTTTCCATTTTCCACGATCGCGCCCGCACCCGCGAAGCCAAGCTGCAGGTGCGTTTGGCGGAACTCCAATACCAACTTCCGCGCCTGCGCCGGCTCTGGGGCCATTTCGACAAAGAACGCGGCTCCCAGCGCGCTTCCGGCGGTGCGGCCACGCGCGGCATGGGCGAAAAACAGATCGAGATCGACAAACGCCTCATCCGCCAGCAGATTCGCAAGATCAATAAAGCCATTGCCGACATCACAAACCAGAAGGAAACCCAGCGCAAACAGCGCGACCGCACCAAGAAAATTTGCCTGGTAGGCTACACCAACGCCGGCAAATCCACCCTGTTCAATTCCATCACGGAAGCCGGGGTACTGGTCGAGGACAAGCTTTTCGCCACTCTCGATTCCACCTCGCGCCAGCTCAAGCTTTCCACCTCCTTCCCTGTGGTGATCTCTGACACGGTGGGCTTCATCTCGAACCTGCCCCACCACCTGGTGGCCTCGTTCAGCGCCACTCTGATGGAGGTCAGGGACGCCGATTTGCTGCTGCACGTGGTGGACATCTCCGACGAGCGCTTCGGCTATTACATCGAGCAGGTGAACTCCGTGCTGGCCAGCATCGGGGCGCAGGACATCCCCCAACTGCTGATCATGAACAAAACCGACCTCGTGGACGACACCATCTGCCTTTTTGTGCAGAGGCGCTATCCCGAAGCCGTGCTGATCAGCGCGCTGAATATTGAGCAGGTGGATAAACTGCTTCCAAAACTGGAGCAAAAACTTTTCCAAAACCGCCTCTGCAAGGTCTTTCTGCCTTTTGACAAGGGTTCCCTGGCCTCGCTTTTGTACAGGATCGCGAACATTCAAAAGGAGGAGTACCGGGCCGACGGCATCTATCTGGAACTGGAGATCAGTGAGGACGACCTCCACCATGTGCAAGACTATCTGTTGACATAAAACCCCGCGTGGAAAATAATGTCCGCATAATATCATTAAAGTCATAGGAGAAGTAATGTTCAAACAAATCACCGCGACAGAAGCCGCGGCCATGATCACCCCCCATGACCGGGTCGCCATCGGCGGATTTCTGGCAGTAGGCGCGCCGGAAAGCATCATCGACGCCCTTGTCGCCGCCGGCACCAAAGACCTCCATATCATCGTCATCGCCTCGGACTGGGAAAACCGCGGCATCGGCAAACTGGTGGTGAATCACCAGATCAAAAGCGCCCAGGTTTCCCACACCGGCACCAACAAAGAGATCCAGAACCAGATGAATTCCGGCGAAATCTCTGTGGAACTCGTCCCCCAGGGCACGCTGATGGAGCGCTGCCGCGCTTTTGGCATGGGTTTGGGCGGAATTCTTACCCCCACCGGAATCGGCACCGTGGTTGAGGAAGGCAAGCAAATCATCAATTTGGACGGAGAGGATTACATCCTCGAAACCGCCATCCCCAGCGACTTTGCCCTCATCCGCGCCTGGAAAGCCGACCGCAGGGGAAACCTCATCTACAGCAAAACTGCCCGTAACAGCAACCCCATCATGGCCATGATGGGCAAGATCACCATTGCCGAAGTGGACGAAATCGTGGAAACAGGCGAGCTGGATCCCGAGCATATTGTCACCCCCGGAGTTTTTGTGAATTACATCTGCCTGAGCAAGGAGGCCAACAATGGATAAACGCGCAATGATCGGAGCACGAATCGCAAAAGAACTCAAAGACGGCGACTACGTTAACCTGGGCATCGGCCTGCCTACAGAGGCCGCGAACCATATCCCGCCTGGCGTTCACGTCATCTTCCAATCTGAAAATGGCGTCATGGGCGTGGGCCCCGCTCCTGCTGAAGGCAGCGAGGACCAGGACATGATCAACGCCGGTGGAGGCTTTATTACAACTGTTCCCGGAGCTTCTTACTTCGATTCCGCCACCAGTTTCGGCATCATCCGCGGCGGCCATCTGGACATCACCGTCCTGGGCGCCCTGCAGGTTGATCAGCACGGCAATCTGGCCAACTGGATGATTCCCGGCAAGATCATCCCCGGCATGGGCGGCGCGATGGACCTTGTGACCGGGGCCAAGAAAGTGATCGTTGCCATGGAACACTGCGACAAACGCGGCAACCCCAAAATCCTCAAGGAATGCACCCTGCCCCTCACCGCCAAAGGCAAGGTGAGCCTGATCATTTCTGACCTCGCCGTAATCGAGGTGACCCCCCACGGCCTGCTGCTGCAAGAAGTTAGCGAAGGCTACACAGTGGAAGACGTGATCAAGGCCACCGATGCAGATCTGACCATTCCGGGACATCTTAGATAGAGAGCCATCCCCCATTAGCAAAGCGTGTGTATCAGTTCAAAACACCCTTCTGGACACCAAACCGCCTATCTGGAGACGCATCCAGGTTGCGGAAAATTATCGCTTCTGGGACCTCCACATGGCAATTCAGAATGCCATGGGCTGGCAGAACTGCCATCTTCACCAATTCACGATTTATTCGCCCAAGGAAATGGGACTTGTTGAGATCGGATTGGGGGAGGAGGATTTTAACAAGCTTCGCATTTTCGAGTGTGTTTCCAAGTATTTTTCCCTGGAAAACACCGACGCGTTGTATTGGTACGATTTCGGCGACGATTGGAACCATAAGGTCACTTTGGAAAAGATCATCCCTGCCGACCCCAAGCACACTTATCCACGCTGTATAGCCGGGAAAAGGGCCTGCCCGCCTGAAGATTCAGGTGGCGTATGGGGCTTTTACGAAATGCTGAATGTTCTGGAAGACCCCGAACACGAAGAACACGAAGACCTGCTTGAATGGCTTGGCGATGCTTATGACCCGGAACATTTCGATCCCAAAGAGGTTCTGTTTGAGGAACCCAAGGAAAGCGAGAAAGCCATAACCTCATTGTATTGATGAATGAAGATAGCCCAAGCCAAGAGATTAGGGACGACCTGCCATGGATGAAAAACCGAAAATCGGCATCAGTTCCTGCCTCCTGGGCAACAAGGTTCGCTACGACGGCCGGCACAAATACGATGCCTGGCTGGTGGAGACCCTCGGTAAATATGTAACTTATGTGCCTGTCTGCCCTGAGGTGGAATGTGGCCTTTCTGTCCCCCGCGACCCCATGCGCCTCGTGGGGGAGGTGGAAAGTCCTCGTCTGCTGAC
This sequence comes from Candidatus Cloacimonadota bacterium, assembly GCA_012516855.1. Taxonomy (NCBI): domain Bacteria; kingdom Pseudomonadati; phylum Candidatus Cloacimonadota; species Candidatus Cloacimonadota bacterium. Next base: position 2,486 of record JAAYWB010000008.1, on the reverse strand, counting down.
CATCAAGGACCGGACAGACCACACCCCACGCATGCTGGAATTCTGCGTCCGCAAGCTTTCCGAGCTCGCGGACGCGGAACTCTGCGGCTTCATATTCAAGAGCAAATCACCTTCCTGCGGCACGGGACGGGTTATAGTCCATCCAGACAAAAATGGGTCTGGCGGGAAAGAAGGCATGGGCATCTTCGCTCGGGAATTCATTAAAGCCTTTCCCCACCTGCCCGTGGAGGAGGAAAGCCGGCTGCAGGACCCCGCGCTGCTGGAAAACTTCATCGAGCGCGTCTACATCATACAGCGTCGGAACAAGCCGCGCCGCTAACTTTTTTCCTACTTTTCCCTTTCTGATTATACGGATTCGATTGATTCACGAATCCTTTTCCTCTCTCAAACCCGCTATTGGTCAACTAGGCGTCGACCTTCCACTCAGCCTGGAGTCCAGCGAGCCTGCGAGCTTGGACTACAGGACACTTGTGAGCTTTTAATTATTTGCTGCCGTCGATGCTCGTTCCTCGCTCGACGCCAGCTTCCCCGTCAACCTCGCTCCAAAGGAGCAAAGGGCAGGGGGATGGACGCCTGTCCGTTTTGCCTGTCATCAGCACCCGAACTTGATTCATCTAGAGATGATTATTTTTCTTGACACATTTTACAACACCACAATAATGTGGTCCAGTTAAAACCAGTCTTATGGAGGTAAAAATGAAGACGGTTAAAAGCTTGGTTTTGTGTTGTGTGCTGCTTTGCGGAGTGGCGGTTTTGGGTGCGCAGGCGCCCCACTGGCTGTGGGCGCGTGGGGCGGGAGGGGCAAACTCTGATGAAGGCATATCCATAGCCACCGACAATCAGGGCAACCAGTATGTGACAGGGGCTTTTGAAGGCACAGCCACTTTTGGCAGCCAGATCTTCACGTCAAACGGAAGCTGTGATATCTTTGTTGCCAAGCTGGACCCCAACGGCAACTGGCTCTGGGTGGTCCAGGTGGGAGGGACAGGGCCTGATTGGGGAGCTGGCATCACCTTGGACGGAGCGGGCAGTGCCTACGTGACCGGGAGTTTTCGAGGCACAGTCAGTTTCGGCAGCCACACCCTTACGGCGTATGTCAATTACAATGATATCTTTGTTGCCAAGCTGGACTCCAACGGCAACTGGCTCTGGGCGGCCAAGGCAAGTGGGGAGTACACTGAATATGGAGCTAGCATCGCCGTGGATGGCTGGGGCAATACCTATGTGACCGGGATGTTTGACAGTACAATCACTTTTGACAGACATACCATGACAACAAACGGAGCCAGAGATATATTTATCGCCAAACTGAGTCCCTCCGGCACCTGGCTCTGGGCTGTTAATGCGGGAGGAGGAAGCTGGGATGAGGGATATGATATCGACGTGGATGTAGAGGGTAACGCCTTTGTGGCCGGGTATTTTAATGGAACGGCCACATTCGGTAGCCAGACCCTGACGTCAGGCGGAGGAATTGATATCTTTGTCGCCAAGCTGAACTCGAACGGCAACTGGCTCTGGGCGGTCCAAGCAGGAGGAACAGCGGATGACAGGGGACATGGCATTGCCTTGGATGGCTCGGGCAACGCCTGGGTGACTGGGATTTTTTGCCTCGCCGCCAGTTTCGGCAGCCATAGCCTGGCAGTAAGTGGATACGACAGCGATATCTTCGTCGCCAAACTGGATCCCTCCGGCAACTGGCTCTGGGCTGTCAGAGCGGGAGGGACAAAACCGGATGTGGGATACAGAATCGCCGTGGATGGCTCGGACATCGCCTATGTGACCGGGTATTATAATAATACCGGCGCCACTTTCGGCAGCTATACCCTGCCGCCAAATGGATATCGTGATATCTTTGTCGCCAAGCTCGGCATTCACCCGGGTGCAGGAATCCCCATAGCCCCGCAAAACCTGAGTATTACAAGAAACGGCACGCATATCTTTCTGGATTGGGGCGACGTTGCATTTGATCTGGCTGGCAATCCGGTGAGCGTGGACCACTATCGGGTCTATTATTGCGCCACCGGTCCCGCAGGCCCCTTCACGGTCTTTGGTGAGGATGGTTCGATCACACAATCGCAGTGGACGCATAGCAACGCGGCCTCGCAATCGCCAGGCTTTTACTACGTTACGGCGGTGATCGCGGACTGAGAGGACGCGCAGAGACAGCCCGCAAGCTGCCAGCCGTTTTATCGCGCCGGACCCTTTGCCTTTCGCCGTGTGAACGTCTCCTGGCCGTTAAGGCGCTTTCCTGTTTCCCAGTTGCGCCTCCCGCATGATGCCCGCATTCGATGCGGGGATCATACGGGAGGAAAGGGAGGGGGATAAACGAAGGCGCTAAGGGTGTGGCTGGCAGGACAGCACGGCGGGCAAGCAGATATGGCGCTCTTTCAAATCAAATAGGTTAGCTTGTAGGGCGATATAAGGCTAGCTAAGGAACGCAGGCCCCTCGTACACTGGATTCCGGGTCAAGCCCGGAATGACGTGGG
>JAAYWB010000007.1 GCA_012516855.1 Candidatus Cloacimonadota bacterium | reverse complement strand
CTCAATGGCAGAGCAATTGATTTGTAATCAATAGGTTGGGGGTTCAACTCCCTTCATCGGCTCCATAGGTTGTGGACAGGTGGTCGAGTGGTTAATGGCACTGGGCTGTAAACCCAGCGACGCGAGTCTACGGAGGTTCGAATCCTTCCCTGTCCACCATATTTTGAGAATGCCAGCGGGAATAGCTCAGTTGGTAGAGCATCAGCCTTCCAAGCTGAGGGTCGCGGGTTCGAACCCCGTTTCCCGCTCCATTTTCCGGCACGGCACCGCCGAGATATTAACAGCTCAAGTAGCTCAGCAGGTAGAGCACCTCCTTGGTAAGGAGGAGGTCATCGGTTCGAGTCCGATCTTGAGCTCCACTTTCTTTATAATAACAAAAACACGACGTGGGATCCGGCAGCGGGTCCCAGGAGGAAAAATGGCAAAAGAAAAATTCGTTCGTACCAAGCCGCACGTTAATGTTGGTACGATTGGTCACATCGACCACGGCAAGACGACGCTCACCGCAGCGATTACTTTGTATTTGAGCAAAAAGGGCGGCGCTTCGTTCCGCACCTTTGACAGCATCGACAACGCTCCGGAAGAAAGGGACCGCGGTATAACCATCGCCACATCCCACGTTGAATACGAAACAGAAAAGCGCCACTACGCGCATGTGGACTGCCCCGGCCACGCCGACTACATCAAGAATATGATCACCGGCGCCGCGCAAATGGACGGAGCCATCCTCGTCGTGAGCGCAGCGGACGGCCCGATGCCCCAAACCCGTGAGCACATCCTGCTTGCCCGTCAGGTGGGCGTGCCCGCGATCGTGGTTTTCATGAACAAATGCGACCTGGTTGACGATCCTGAATTGCTTGACCTGGTTGAAATGGAAGTTCGCGAGCTTCTGGAAAAATACGAATTCCCCGGTAGCGACCTGCCCGTGATCCGCGGCTCGGCCCTGAAAGCCCTGAACAACGATCCCGAAGGCGAAGCCCGGATCCAGGAACTAATGGACGCTGTGGACAGCTATGTCCCGCAGCCTGACCGCGCCACCGACAAACCCTTCCTGCTTCCCGTCGAAGACGTGTTCTCGATCCCGGGACGCGGCACCGTGGCCACCGGACGCGTGGAACGCGGCACAATCAAAGTTGGCGAAAAAGTGGAGCGTGTTGGTATCCGCGAGACCGTTGAAACCACCTGCACCGGCGTGGAAATGTTCCGCAAGCTTCTGGACGAAGCCCAGGCTGGCGACAACATCGGCGTGCTGCTGCGTGGTTTTGCCAAAACCGACGTGGAGCGCGGAATGGTGCTTGCCAAACCGAAATCCATCACCCCGCACACCAAATTCTCCGGCCAGACCTATATTCTCACCGCTGACGAAGGCGGACGAAAGAATCCCTTCCGCACCGGCTACCGTCCCCAGTTCTATTTCCGCACCACCGACGTGACCGGAACCCTGACCCTGCCGGAAGGCGTTCTGATGGTCATGCCCGGCGACAACGTGCAGATCACCGGTGAACTCATCACCCCGATCGCCATGGAGCAGGGACTGCGCTTCGCCATCCGCGAAGGCGGCCGGACCATCGGCAGCGGCGTCGTTGGCGAAATCATCGAATAAGCCTCTGGACAGGGAACAATGAGAGACATCATCATCCTTGCTTGCGAAGAGTGCAAAAACCGTAATTACACCACCACGCGCAACAAACGCAAGAATCCGAACAGGATGGAACTGAAGAAATTCTGTCCCAGCTGCCGGAAGCACACTCTGCACAAGCAGCGCTAACGCTGAGAATATAAAGATATGTTGCAGGACAGTAGTTCAACTGGTAGAGCACCGGTCTCCAAAACCGGGGGTTGCGGGTTCGATTCCTGCCTGTCCTGCCACATTTTCATCCCGCAGCGGACGATGCGGGCCCAAAGCTAAATGGTGAAAACATGAAACTCATAATAGAAAAAATCCAGCGCTTTTTCCACGAAGTGGTCACCGAGATGAAAGCCGTGTCCTGGCCAACCAAAGACGACATCAAGGAAGGCACGGTCGTGGTGATAGTGATTTCCTGTATAATGGCGCTGTTTCTGAGCCTGGTCGATTTCGGCTTTGGCCAGCTGTTCGGCCTGCTGTTTAAACTCATCTAAAGGATATTCGCTGTGGCAATGCAATGGTATGCGATCCATACCTACTCATCACACGAGAACAAGGTTAAGACAGCCATTGAGAAAGGTCTGGAAGGCACAGAGCTGAGTGAATACGTGGGTCAGTTGCTGGTCCCCCTGAGAAAAGCCTTCATCGTGCGCGAAGGCAAAAGGATCGAGCAGGAACGCAAGCTGTTCACCAGCTATGTGTTCATTCAGGCTGAACTCACACCGGAACTGCGTAGCTACATTTTAAACATCGCCGGAGTAACGAGATTTTTGGGTCAGACCAAAGACCACAAAGATCCGATTCCCTTGGACGAAGATGAGGAGAACCGGCTTTTGGGCATCGCGGACAGGGAAAAAGAGCCGGGCAAGGTATTCGATTTTATGCCCGGCGACTTGGTGAAGGTAACTGCCGGCCCCTTCACGGATTTTGAAGGCATCGTGCAAAAGGTTGCGGACGACGGGCAGAAACTTGTGATCGATGTAACGGTCTTTGGCCGGCGCACACCTGTGGAGCTGAACGCCACCCAGGTGGAGATTTTAAGGAAATAGGAAGTAAAGAAAAATGGCTAAACCGAAAGACGTAGCGGCGATACTGAAGCTTCAGCTTCCCGCAGGAAAAGCGACTCCGGCTCCGCCGGTGGGACCCGCTCTGGGACAGGTGGGAGTGAACATCCCTGAATTTTGCCGCCAATTCAACGAAAAAACAGCCGACCAGCCCGGGATGGTTTTCCCCGTGGTTATCTATGTCGCCAAAAATAAATCCTTCACTTTCGAGATCAAGACGCCGCCGGCGTCTGTCCTGATCAAGAAAGAGGCCGGTCTGGCCAAGGGTTCGGCCACACCCAACAAAGTGAAAGTTGGCCATATCAACCAGGATCAGCTGTGCAACATGGCTCAGCTGAAAATCCAGGACATGAATTGCAATACCCTTGAATCTGCTATGAGTATGATCGCTGGCACTGCAAGGAGCATGGGTGTGGTCGTTGACGACTGACCCACCTTGTGCAGGAGATAATATTCATAAGGAGAGTCAATGAAACATAGCAAAAGGTACAACACTGCCTACGGGATGTATGACCGCCAGAAACGCTATGATCTCGACGAAGCCATCAAGATCCTGAAATCTTATCCGGCTTCCAAGTTTGACGAAACCGTTGAGATCCATTTCAATCTGGGCGTCGACCCCCGCAAAGCCGATCAGCAGATTCGCAACTCGCTGATTTTGCCTCATGGAACGGGCAAGATTTCGCGCGTGCTGGTTTTTGCCGAAGGCGACAAGGCAGATGAGGCCAGGAAGGCCGGTGCCGATTATGTGGGATTGGATGATCTAATGGAAAAGATATCGGGCGGATGGTTCGATTTCGACGTTGTGATCACCACACCCACCATGATGGGCAGAATCGGCAAACTGGGAAGGGTTTTGGGCCCGCGAGGCCTGATGCCCAATCCCAAGGTTGGTACCGTTACCATGGACGTGGGAAAAGCTGTTGAAGAAGCCAAAGGCGGCAAGGTCGCCTACAGGGTGGACAAATTTGCTAATTTGCACATCCTCGCCGGCAAGATCAGCTTTTCCGCGGAGAAGCTCAAAGACAACATCAAGGCCGTTCTGGCCGCGGTTCTCAAAGACCGCCCGCCGACCATGAAGGGAGTCTATATCAAGAGCATCACCCTTTGCACCACCATGGGACCCGGCATCAAGCTGCAAATCGCAAGCGCAACTCTGGAAGCGAAGAGCTAAGGAGGAGAACAATGGTTCAAAGTGTAAAATATGACATCGTAGCACAACTGAAAGAACGTATTGAAGGCGCCAAAGCGATTGTACTGGTAGATTACAAGGGAATCAACGTGGAGCAGGTGAATCAACTGCGCAACCAATACCGGGAAGCGAAAGTGGATTACCTGGTTCAGAAAAACACCCTCGTCAAGATAGCTCTCAATGACCTGGGTATAACCGAGCTCGACGAATACCTGCAAGGCCCAACAGCCCTCGCCATCTGCAAAGAAGAGGAAGTTGCCCCAGCCAAGGTGCTCGTCAAATTCATCAAGGATGTGATGGAGGATGCCCAGTTCCCAAGCTTCAAAGTTGGCTTGGTGACAGGCCAGGTCTTTGACAAAGTCCAGCTTATGGAACTGGCAAAACTTCCGACCCGCGAAGAGTTGCTGGCCAAAGTCATGGGCAGCCTGAACGCTCCTCTGTCTAACTTCTTGAATGTTTCCCAAGGTATCTCCCGTAAGCTTGTTTACGCGCTTGATGCCGTTGCCAAAACAAAGGCAAGCTAAAAATAATATTTATCCCTGGAGGAAAAAATGTCCGATAAAATAACCCAAGTTATTGACCTGATTTCAGAGATGAGTCTGCTTGAAATCTCTGAACTCGTAAAAGCAATGGAAGAGAAATTTGGTGTGTCAGCCGCCGCTCCTGTGGCAGTGGCTGCTGCTCCGGCTGCCGGTGGCGCTGAAGCTCAGGAAGAAAAGACCGAGTTCGACGTCATCCTTGGCAGCGCTGGCGAAAAGAAGATCAACGTGATCAAGGTCGTGCGCGAGATCACCAAGCTTGGCCTCAAGGAAGCCAAAGACCTGGTTGACGGCGCCCCCAAGATGGTTGTGGAAAAAGTCAGCAAAGAAGAAGCCGAATCCGTTAAGAAAAAACTCGAAGAAGTCGGTGCTTCTGTCGAAGTTAAATAGGGTATCCATTCCCTAACTTATGTCCAAAAAAAGTCCCGAGGGACTTTTTTTGGACTTGTTATGTTTCATATCAAACCTTCTATCCATTGTCTGAGCGACATTCCTGTCCCCGTATTCACGACAGGTTTTTTCACCGCCATCTGGCGGTATGCGTAAGCAACACATTTTACCATGCAACGGTTAGAGACCGCAAAGGAGTGAGCTTTTGAGAAAGACAAAGAGTTTTTCCAAGATTTCCGGACGATTTGCCGAACTGGGCATCCCGGAAGTGGAAATACCCAATCTGCTCGCTATGCAAGTGGATTCGTTCAATGACTTTTTGCAAAAGGACATCCATCCCAAGCGCCGGGAGAAAAAAGGGCTTCAGGAAGTTTTTGAGTCCATTTTCCCGATCGAGGACATAAAAGGCAACTTTTTGCTGGAATTCCAAGAATACAATATCCTGCAGGAGAAGTATTCCATCGACGAGTGCCGGGAACGCAATCTTTCCTATCAGGCACCCCTTAAAGTCAAGCTAAGGCTCACGATATACGAACAGAACGAAGGGGTCAGGGAACACAAGGATACCATCGAACAGGATGTGTTTTTGGGTGAAATCCCCCTCATCACAGACCAAGGCACTTTCATAATCAACGGCGCTGAGCGGGTGGTCATATCCCAGCTTCAGCGTTCACCCGGTGTATTTTTCTCAGAGGAAAAGCACACCAGCGGCAAAACCCTTTATTCAGCCAAGGTGATTCCTTACAATGGTTCCTGGCTGGAATTTGACATCGATATCCACGACGTGATGTATGTGCACATCGACAAACGCCGTAAACTTCCGGTCACCGTCCTGCTCCGAGCCATCGGAATTTCCACAAACCAAGATTTGCGCAAGGTGTTTTACGTCAGCGAGACCCTGAAGCTGAAAGAGGCGAAAGGCCGCCATCTCTACGAAGAGATCAGGGTCAAGGGTTCTGAAGATCCCTTGGCAACCGTGAATGAGCAGGTGACCGATTCCCTGATCAAAATATTGGAAGAGAACGGCATCAAAAAGGTAGAGGTGATCGACTATGAATATGAGATCGCCCGAAAAGTGCTGGAAAACACCATTGCCAAAGACCCCACCGAAAATCAGGAAGACGCCCTTAAAAAGATCTATAGCCTGATCCGGCCTGGCGAAGATGCCACCCTGGAAACAGCAAAAGCCTTGGTTGACAGGATGTTTTTCAACGAAAAACGCTACAACCTCGATGAGGTTGGCCGTTACAAGATAAACACCCGCCTTGGCATCGACGTCGTTCCCAACCTTCTGACTCTCTGCGTGGAAGACTTCGTACACATTTTCAAGACCTTGGTTAGAATCTACCATGACCAAGATGTGGTTGACGACATTGACAACCTTTCGAACCGGCGTGTTCGCACCGTGGGCGAGTTATTGGAAGAGCAGTATAAAACCGGCTTGTCCATGGTTGCTCGGATCATTAATGAACGCATGGCTATTTCCAACACCGACGAAGTCACCGTGCACGATCTGGTGAACAGTAATGCGCTGATTTCGGTGGTGCAGTCATTCTTCCTCACAGGCCAGCTCTCCCAATTTATGGAGCAAACCAACCCACTGGCAGCGCTACGACACAAACGCGCTTTCTCAGCTTTGGGCCCGGGTGGCCTCACCCGTGAAAGGGCTGGGTTTGAAGTGCGCGACGTTCATGCTTCCCACTACGGACGCATCTGCCCAATTGAAACCCCGGAAGGGCCTAATATCGGTCTTATCGTGTCTCCATCCATCTATTCTCGAATCAACAAATTTGGCTTCATGGAAACACCCTACCGTAAAATCGTAGATGGGGTGGTGACAAACGAGTATGAATACTTGGACTCAGCTCAGGAAGAGAAATACATCATTGGCCAATGCAATGTGACTTTGGATGATAATCGCAGGATCATCGACGAGGCGGTTTTCGCCCGCGACAAGGGCGATTTCATCCTGGCGGATCCAAAACAGCTGCATTACATGGATGTTTCCCCGCAACAGATGGTTTCCGTTTCTGCGGCAATGATCCCTTTCCTCGAGCATGACGATGCCAACCGCGCCCTGATGGGTTCGAACATGCAACGTCAGGCTGTTCCGCTGATCAATCCCAAAGCTCCGGTTGTGGGCACTGGCATGGAAAAGATTGCCACCATGGACACTTCCAACATTGCCGTGGCACCCTACGACGGTACAGTAACCAACGTCACCTCCGCCTATGTGGAGATCAAGCCTACCAGCGAAACGGACGAGGCTTACTATCTGAGCACGGGAAACCGCATCGAGCTCAAGAAATTCGTGCGCACAAACCAGGATACCTGCAACAATCAGCGTCCTGTTGTTCGGATTGGCGACAAGGTCCGCAAGGGCCAGCCAATCTCGGACGGTGGCTGCGTCGAAGACAATCGCCTGGCCTTGGGCACCAATCTGCTTGTGGCTTTCATGCCTTGGTACGGTTACAACTATGAGGATGCCATCATTCTCAGCGAAAAGGTGGCCCGTGAGGATACTCTCACATCTATCTACATTGAAGAGATGGAAGTGCTGGTGCGCAACGTGAAGAATGGGCGCGAAGAACTGGCCTACGACATACCCAACGTTCCCGCCCATGCTTTGCGCAATCTGGACAAAACCGGTATAGTCCGCGTGGGATCAGTGATCCAGGCCGGCGATATCATTGTGGGCAAGGTTACTCCCAAGAGCATCGAGATCGATCCTTCCCCGGAGGAAAATCTGATGCGTGCCCTTTTCGGAGACCGGGCTGGTGATTTCACCAACAGCTCGCTCAAGGCCAAACCCGGCATGGAAGGCGTGGTGATTGACGTGAAAATGTTTTCCCGGCTGGAAGAGGGCATGGAACAGGAAGAGGACAAGGACGAAAAATACAACAAGCTGAAAAGCGACCTGAACCTGCGCCGCAGAAAGGTGGAGGAATTCAAGGAAGAAAAGCTCTCCGCAGCCCTTCTGGGCCAAGTTGCCCAAACCATCTGGGATGAAAAGACAAATGTCTATTTTATAGCCCCTGGCAAAAAGATCACCAAAGCGGATATAGCCCGGATCAACTTTAAAAAATTGGACTTGGACGCTCATCTGGTTCAGGATACCGAGAAGAACGAACAGATATACAGCGACATCATTCTCAAAATCAAGCAATCACTGGAACAGAGCGAGAACATTTATCGCAAGTCCCGCGAACGCATCAAACACGGTGACGAACTGCAATACGGCGTTCGCAAGATGGTGAAGGTCTACGTGGCCAAGAAACGCAAAATCGAGGTTGGGGACAAGATGGCAGGACGCCATGGAAACAAGGGCGTGATCTCCATCGTGGCCCCAATCGAAGATATGCCGTTTCTGGAAGATGGAACACCAGTGGATATCGTTCTTAACCCTCTGGGCGTTCCCAGCCGCATGAACATCGGCCAAATCATGGAAACCCATCTGGGCATGGCCGCGCAGACTTTGGGCTTTGAGGTGGAAACCCCGATCTTCGACGGCGCTTCAGTGGAAGAAATAGAATCCGCGCTGCAAGAGGCTGGATTGCCCACCGACGGAAAACAGGTCCTCTACGACGGTAAAAACGGTGAACCTTTCAAGGAACGTGTAACAGTGGGTATCATTTATATGATGAAACTCAACCACTTGGTGGCGGATAAGATGCACGCTCGCTCTACCGGACCTTACTCCCTGATCACGCAGCAGCCTCTGGGTGGGAAAGCCCAGCACGGCGGACAGCGTTTGGGAGAAATGGAAGTCTGGGCTCTGGAAGCATACGGGGCCGCGCATCTGCTGGAAGAAATGCTCACCATTAAGAGCGATGATGTGGATGGGCGCAACAACGCCTTCAAAGCCATCACAAGAGGTGAGAACCCACCCCCTCCAGGCATTCCGGAATCATTCAACGTGCTCATCTGCGAGCTCAAGTCACTGGGATTCGATATCGAATTCCTTAAAGACAATGAAAAGGGCGAAGTGAGGTAAAGATGTTAAAAGACACCCGACGTGAAATCCGCCCCAACGAATACGATTCTGTGCGCATCAAGCTAGCATCACCGGAAACGATTATAAACGAATGGTCGCACGGAGAGATAACAAAACCAGACACTCTCAACTACCGCACCCTTAAACCCGAGAAGGACGGCCTTTTCTGCGAAAGGATCTTCGGCCCAGAAAGGGATTACGAATGCGCCTGCGGCAAATACAAGAAAAAACGCTTCCAAAACACGGTCTGCGACCGCTGCAACGTGCTGGTGACCACATCACGCGTGCGCCGTACCCGCATGGGCCACATCGCGTTGGCTGTGCCAATTGCCCACATCTGGTTCGTGAAAAGCGCGCCCAGCAAGATCGGCACACTGCTGGACATGACGGTCAAAGACTTGGAACGTATCCTTTATTACGAATCCTTCATAGTTATCGACCCGGGTGACAGCCCCTACGAAAAGTACGAACTGATCGAAGTTGACGAATACTATGAGATCAGGGACAAGGTGGGGGACAATTTCATCGCAATGATGGGCGCCGAGGCCATTCGGGAACTTCTTGCCCGGATCGACCTGCATAATGAAGCCCTGAACATCCGCTCCCGGCTGAAAATGGAGAAGGCAACCCTGCACAAGCAAAAGCTGATCAACAAGCTCAAGATCGTGGACGCTTTCATCAAATCCGGCAATCAGCCCGAAGACATGATAATGCAGGCTTTGCCAGTATTGCCGCCTACCCTGAGGCCATTGGTGCCCCTGGAAGGTGGACGCTTTGCCACCGCGGATTTCAATGACCTCTACCGACGCGTGATCACGCGCAATAACCGGCTTAAACAGCTTCTGGACATCCGTGCCCCCGAGGTCATCCTGCGCAACGAAAAACGCATGCTTCAGGAAGCGGTGGACGCCCTGATCGACAATTCCCGCAAACCGCGCCCAGTGAGGGGCAGAGGCAACCGGCCCCTGAAATCCCTCACTGACCAGTTAAAAGGAAAACAGGGCCGTTTCCGTCAGAATTTGCTGGGCAAACGCGTTGACTATTCAGGCCGTTCCGTGATCACAGTCGGCCCCGAACTGAAGCTCTACCAGTGCGGACTTCCCAAAGACATGGCAGTGGAACTCTTCAAACCTTATCTGATCGAGCGCCTGCAAAAAATGGGCGAAGTGGACAAGGTTAAGAATGCCAAGAAGCTCATCGAGAAGAAACAACCGGAAATCTGGTCCATCCTGGAAGAAGTGATACGTGACTATCCTGTGCTGCTGAACCGCGCGCCCACCCTGCACCGCTTGGGTATCCAGGCTTTCATGCCCGTACTTACAGACAACAAGGCCATTCAACTGCATCCCATGGTCTGCGTTCCCTTTAATGCTGACTTCGATGGTGACCAGATGGGTGTTTATGTGCCTCTTTCGCACGAGGCGCAGATCGAGGCCAGGGTGCTGATGCTTTCCACCCGAAACCTCCTCCTGCCTTCAAACGGCAGGCTGGCTATGGCTGCCAACCAGGATATAGTATTAGGCTGCTACTACCTTACCGTTGAGGAATTTCCCCAGCCCGAGGATATCACCACCCTGCGTCATTTCTATAGCACTGACGAAGTGATCGCCGCTTACGAATCCGAGGAACAAAACTACTCCGTCAAAGGAGAAGTGATCGGCGCCCGCAATCTGGACCTGCATACTTGGATCCGCGTGAAAGTGGATGGGAATTTCATCGTCACCACTGTGGGTCGCGTGATATTCAACCAGGTGATCCCGCGCGAGGTTGGTTTCCAGAATATCACTTACGATAAAGGCAAACTAAACGACCTGGCCATGCTTTGTTTTGACGCTGTGGGACAGTGGCGCACAGCCCGGTTCCTGGATCAACTCAAAGAGATCGGTTTTGGCTATGCCACCCGGGCTGGCGTTACCTTCAGCTTCAGCGACATTGTGGTTCCCAAACGCAAGGACGAGATCATCGGGGAATCTGAGGAAGACGTGAAAAAGGTCTTCGACCTCCACCAAAAGGGCGGTATCACAGAAAGCGAACGCTATGGCCGTATCGTGGACCTGTGGAAGAAGACCACCGTCCGGGTTACCGATGAAATGATGGAAGACCTTTCCAAAAGCAGGAACGGCCTCAACTCCATTTACATGATGTTCAAGTCCGGTGCCCGTGGTAGTAAAGACCAGATCAAACAGCTTGGCGGTATGCGCGGACTGATGGACAAGCCTTCCAAGATCGGCTCAACCGGCGGTGCTGACGTTATCGAAACCCCGATCAAATCAAACTTCCGGGATGGTCTGACCGTGCTGGAATACTTCGTTTCAACTCACGGAGCCCGCAAAGGACTGGCTGATACAGCCCTGAAAACAGCCGACGCCGGTTATCTTACCCGCCGTCTGGTGGATGTGGCCCAAAACTCCATTATCACCATTGAAGATTGCGGAACTGTTCGCGGTGTGAACATGAGCGTGCTCAAAGAAGGTAACGAAGTGGTTACCACTCTGTCTGACCGGATCCAAGGCCGCACAGCGGTTGACGACGTAGTCGATCCCGTTACTGGCAAGATTCTGGTCCATAGCGGCCAGGAAATCAGCAACAAGATGGCCCGCACCATTCAGAACCACGGTATCATATCCGTAAATGTGCGTTCCGTTCTCACTTGCGAAGCCGAGCGTGGCGTCTGCGCCAAATGCTACGGCCGCAACCTGGCCACCCAGAAACCCGCGACCATAGGCGATCCTGTCGGAATCATCGCTGCCCAGAGCATCGGCGAACCCGGAACACAGCTGACTTTGCGTACCTTCCATATCGGTGGGGCAGCCTCCACTGCCACAGAAATGGCGGAAGTGGTCTCCAACCATGACGGAATCGTGAAATTTGACAGGATGAACACTGTCACCAACATCGACAACCAGCTGATTTCGGTAAGCTATTTGGGCCGTATCTTCGTGATGGATGAGAATGACGAAAACAAGGTCCTCGAAGAATACAAGGTTGAATACGCGGCCACGGTGCACGTGCGCGACGGTCAAAAGATCGCCCTCAACACCAAGCTGCTCAGCTGGGACCAATTCAACAACCCCCTCATTTCCACGGCCAAAGGTGTTATCCACTATGAAAACTTCATCAAGGACATCACCTTCCGTGAAGAATACAACGATATCACCTTCTCCCGCGACATCACCATCATCGAATCTAAGGACCGCAAGAAACAACCGCAGTTCCGCATCGTGAGCGAAGATGGCAGCGCGGTGCAGGTTCCCCTGCCCGCAGGCTTGGTGGTCAGAGTGGAGGACGGCAGCTTTGTGCACACCGGGGACATCCTGGGCCAAACATCCCGTATGACCATCAAACAGCGTGACATCACCGGTGGCCTGCCCCGGGTTCAGGACCTCTTTGAAGCCCGCGTGCCCAAGGACAAAGCCAAAATCTCCGATATCGAGGGAATCGTCACCATCGGCGGTCTAAAAAAGGCGGGACGCGACATATTCGTGACTCCTGTCAACGGCATCTTAGCGCCGGTGGAAGGCAAGATTCTTGTCCAGTCCGACGAGTATTTGAACCAGGTCGTCATCCTTACCGACAAGACAGTTTACACGGAAAAGGACGGCAAGGTAACCATCATCGAGGAAGACAAGAAGAAGCTGATCTCCATCGCCAAGCGCAATTCCAAGCAACTCGTAGTGTATGAGATTCCCAAAAGTCTCCAGATCATTGTGAACAACGATGATAACGTGAAGGTGGGAGCTCCGCTCTGCGGTAGAGTAATGCCCATCCCGCCGCTGCAGGAAAGCATTGTGAACGACGGTGACATGGTTAAAAAAGGCCAGCCTCTGGCCGGCCGCAAATACTCCATTCCCTCCGGGAAACGCATCATCGTTCACCAAGGCGACCATGTTGAAAGCGGCGACGCCCTCTCCGATGGTCCTTTCGACCCTCACGACATGCTGGTGAAAGGCATCATCGAAGCCCAACAGATGATCCTTAACGAAGTGCAGGAAATCTATCGTAAACAGGGCGTTAAGATCGATGACAAGCATATCAGCATCATCATCCGCCAGATGTTCAAAAAAGTGCGCATCACAGACAGCGGCAGCACCTCATTCCTTGAAGGCGACATAGTGGACAAAATAAAGGTTGAGAAAGAGAATCGCGAGATCATCCAGTTCGGCAAGACCCCTGCTCAATTTGAGCAATTGCTGCTCGGAATCACCAAAACCTCTCTTCTCACCGACAGCTGGCTCTCAGCAGCATCCTTCCAGGAAACCACCAAGGTCCTCACTAAAGCCGCCATCGAAGGCAGGGTCGACCAACTCGAAGGCCTCAAGGAAAGCATCATTCTGGGCCATCGTATCCCTGTGGGGACGGGAGCCAAAATCTACAACACCCAGATCGAGGAAGCCGTCAACAATGGTGAAACTGTCGCCCAGATCATTGATCGCTTTGCCCATTCCAGCCAGGATGAGGAAGCGGATGATTTCTACAATTTCTAAAACCAAACATACAAAACCATGGAGGTAAATCAGTGCCAACGATCAATCAACTGATTCGAAAAGGCAGAACCGAGATCGAGAGTAAAAAGAAAAACAGGGCGCTTATGGGATGTCCGCAAAGGCGCGGAGTTTGCACTCGTGTTTACACGACGACGCCCAAAAAACCGAACTCGGCATTGCGCAAAGTCGCCCGTGTCCGTCTGGTTAACGGATTTGAAGTTACAGCTTATATCGGCGGAGAAGGCCACAACCTGCAGGAACACAGCATTGTGCTGGTTCGCGGGGGCCGTGTGAAAGACCTCCCCGGCGTTCGCTATCATATTGTGCGCGGAGCTCTTGATTCCGCCGGAGTCGAGAAACGCGTCAATTCACGTTCCAAATATGGGACCAAACGTCCCAAGACTAAGAAGTAAACGGAGGAATGAGCCATGCCAAGAAAGAAAAAAGCCGTCGTCCGTGAAGTTCTGCCGGATCCCAAATATAACGACGTGATCGTTTCCAAATTCATGAACTGCCTGATGAAGCAAGGTAAAAAGAGCATCGCCGAGCAAATCGTCTATGGCGCCTTTGACATTATCGCTGAAAAGACCAAGCAGCCCCCGCTGGAAGTCTTCAAAACAGCCCTCGAAAACGTTCGCCCGATGGTCAAAGTCGTTTCCCGCCGCGTGGGTGGATCGAACTACCAGATCCCTCTGGAAGTGAACGAAAAGAACGGCCGAGCCCTGGCTTTCCGCTGGCTGATCAGCTATTCCCGCGCCCGCAGCGAAAAGACCATGATCGAGCGACTGGCCGCCGAGCTCATCGCCGCCTACAAGAAAGAAGGCGCGTCCATCAAGAAACGTGAGGACACCCACAAGATGGCCGAAGCCAACAAGGCTTATGCCCATCTGAGGTTCTAATCCAGGCAATTTATCACTGATATCAAGAGGCGGAATTTCGGTTCCGCCTCTTGTTTCCCGGGCTGCTTTCTGTTTAAGCGCTCTCATCCAATTGATTTGAAATAGAGCCATAAGTATTTACCCACCTCAATATCCTGTCAGTCACGCCCTTAGCGCCCGCGACCATCCCCCTCCCACGCCGCCCGCCATATACTCGCATCAAATGCGGGTATCATACGGGAGGCGCATCAGGGACGCATGACAGGGCCTTAACGGCCAGACCAGCGTCACTTCATTTCTTTGCGGAGTCTCAAGCCACTTCACTCCATGCTATAGAAAACCGTCCCCATCTGACTCACCACCATATTTGAAGATGAAACATAATAAACAAGGCTTTACAGCAGTCAATGATCTCGAAATTGGAACCCAGCGAATTGCCTGATCAGGTTGCAACAAAGTCAAAAAAAGACCCGGCCAAATCAGCCGGGTCTCGTCTTGATAGTCTGATATCAGTTATTGGCCTAATTTCGTTTTGATGTTGTTGAACTTGGTTTTCTGCGCGCCGGTCATGTTTTCAAATTCGGCGGCGAGAGCGTTCAATTGATTCTGAGCTTCGGTTCTGAGCTGTGTGAGCCTGGTCATTTCCCTGGGGGTGGTGGGATTCTTGGCTTTCAGGGCCAGGTAACGATCAACGGCTTTGCCGAAGTCATCGATCTTGGCATCAGAAACGGTCGGGGCAGGGGGTGCGGGCGGAGTCGGAGGCTGCACGACGGGCGGTTTCTGGCCGGGTTTCACCGGGGTGGCAGGGGTTTCGACAACTTCAGTCGGAGGCATCATGGCAACTTCAGGATAGACAAACTCGGTGTTGAGCTCGATGGAGTTCACTTCGCCGAGGATGCGTTTCACTTCGGCTTTGTCTTCGATCATCTGCATGAAGGTGAGATCCTTCTTGTCGCTGATCAAGCCTTGCATCAGGGCAACGATCTCAGCCTTGTGCTCTTCCTTGAGGGGGACGGATTCCATACCCATCACAGCTTCGCCTGCGGCGTTCTTGAATGAGATGGTCCAGTTTCCGATGTTGTCGATCGTAAGGCTGTCCGGAACGATTCCTTCCAGCTGCTTCAGCAGTTCAACGTTGATGGTCATTTCCAGGCCGCCATCCACTGGTTTGAGCATATAGCTGCCATCGACCACTTTCACGAAATCGGCTCCGTTGCCCATCACGGGAACGTTGCTCAATTCCAAGGCTTTCTCTTTCAGCGCGCAGGCGCTGAGTACGAGCATCGCCACCAAGGCGACTGTCATCAATGCGGTTCTGATCTTCATTATTTCTCCTTTCTAATAATTAGCTTGCCCAGCTTATGAGGCCGGAGACAAGTGTTATTTCTCTCTTTGCGATCCGGGCGGATAATGCCGGGAAAGGCTGATTTGGTGAGCCTTTCAGGCTCGCCCATTGCCAATCCTTGTGTTCCCGGATATTCAATTTGAGTCACATTGTTCTCACTGCGTTTGCTTGTCAATCTTTTTTCTTCACCGAGCTTGCTGATCTCCGGATTTGAGTAGCCCGGCAATGGGTTTTCATATCTTCTTGGCTCATTTTCAATTAGAGGGGGGACTGCCTTTTTCCCGGTGCCGTGATGGTGGAAAGGGCGTTTGGGAATGTATACCAATATTGGAACATGAGCTGTATCATTCGGCTTTCAGTTCGCGGGTCATCAGCTCGCGGATAGCTTGGCGGGGGTCTTTATCGTGGTAAAGGGTGGCGAAAACCTGGCGGTGATGGGCATTTCAACGTTTTTGTACTGGACAAGGCTGAATACGGAGCGGGTTGTTGAATACGCCCTTCTCTTGGAGCTTCACCAATAACCGCGACCCGCATAGAATCTTCCGGGGTTATTTCTTACTCGGGGGTGGCATCTTGAAATTGCAGATTAGATCCGCGTCATCTTCGTCATCGTCATCCAGGTCATCATCGAAGCCGTCTTCATCCTCCATCCAGTCCGGACAAAAGAGCAGGTCTTCCTCGAAGTCCCAGCCGTCCACGTTGGCGAGGCCGTATCTTTCCAGCAGTTCCTCTTCCCAGATGGTGTAATAGGCTGTGCCGTCCGCCACCGCCCAGACCAGAACGGGATTTTTGTAATGGCGGAGCTCGATCTTGTGGTTCTCGGAAAGATCGAGGAGTTCGCGGATCTTTTTGATGTTGCTTTCTTTTCTGAATTCCATTGTTCTCACCTAAAAGCTGTATTTAACTGTGGCAGAAACCTTGTTCTCGCTGTATTCCCTGGCGCGGCAGACTTCTTCCACAGGTGATTCTACATTCCTGTAGGCGTGAGAGTAGTCAAGCTTTATATTCCAACTAGGGCCAAAATCGAAATTGAGGGCGGCAGAGGTGTTGTAGATAAAATCGGCGCGGCCTCCATACCAGGGATCCTGGGATTGGAAAAAGCGTTCCTCGTAGGATAGGGTGAGTTCAGGATAAAAGGTGGGGCTGGCTGGTTTCTCATCGTTTAGGGGAGTGCTTTTGAGGCGGATGTTGCCACTGTAGCGGTTGCTTTTATAACTGCCGTCTTCTGCGTCATGGCGGTAGTTGTCGTAAATCCGGTAGCGGTAGTTGGCGCCCAGGCTGAAAGTGGGAAAGGCGTAACGGGCACCGATGCCGAGAGTGGTGGCGTTGGCGTCGAATTCAGTGAAGAACTGGTTGTAATAATATTGCTCGTAGCGACCGTGGAACTGAAGCGTGGTTTTTTTAAAGGGTTTGAGATTAAGGTCTCCGCGGTAGAGGTTGCGGGCATAGCTGTATGGTTCAAGGTGTTGGGTGCCGTCGGTATCCACGTAGCTGCGCACGTAGTTTTCAGGATAATAGCCGTAGAGGGCGGTGAAATTCCAGTAATACCGTTCCACGCGGAGGCGGAAAAGTGCGTCCTGGCGTTGTTTGTTTGGGTTGAATATGTTTTGGGAAACGGTGGCGGTAACGGAGGGAATGAATTTCCACCATTGGTAGCGGAGAGGGTAAGCCAGATCGAAACGGACACCGAGATTGAGGTCGTCGGTTGTGTTAGCGTATTCGAGGTTGGGATGACTATGGTCCCAGCGGGTGATGTCATATTCGGAGAGTTGGAACACATTATCGGAGTATGTGGTGCTCATAGAGACGCCGATGTCGAGTTGCGCGGAGAGAGGCCGGGGCATCAGGAGCAGTAAGATGGCCAGGCCCATGATGATGGGAACGATGTTGCGGGGTGGTTTCACCGGCGGTTTAACTGGTTGGCGTGTATTATGATCCGGCTGCCGGTCCTTGTCAGATGAGGGTTCTATCCCGGGATCGGAGGAGGGTTCGGGATGTACATGTTTGCGTGGTTCGGTCATGCTGTTCCTCAATTGGCCTTGCGCAGCACCGGCCGGGCGAAAAACATGTGGTCGCTCACGGCGCGCAGTTCATATTCAGCAGGCCCGCTTTGCCCCGCAAGTTCGATTTTCATGCCTATCGTGAGGTGTTCCACACCCATAGCTTTGTATTTGGTGCTCCGGCGCAAAGTGAATTCTTTGGTATCCAGAAGAACACCGTTGCGGTAGATTTGAAAAGCCGGCAGGCTGCGGTCCAGCAATCTGGCTCGCACATAGAGAATGGCCGAGCGGCCGCTGTTGAGGGTGAATTTCATCCCTTGGGAAGAGTTGAAAACGTAATAAGGGCTGTCCGTGCCGTTGTGGCTAACCGTGATCACGCCGCCGTGGGCCTTGATGGCAAGGTTGGCTGGTTTTGCGGGCTTGGGCTTGGGTGCGGTTTTAACGGTATGGAAAGCTCGGAAATAGATACCTCGCTCATAACAAAGGAGTTCGATGCTTTTAGTTCCGGCGGGGATGGGGATGCTGAGTTCGCGGTAGATGTAATAGCCGTTGAGACGCTGCTCCAAGCTTAGGTCCCAAGTTTTTTTCTCCTTACCGATGATTGTGGTGACCTGAGGTTTGCGCAGGTTGTCCAGACCGAAGGAACGTAGCTGAATGGCGGAAATTCCCTCAACTCCCAAGGTCATTGATCTTTCCGGCAGGGAACGGTAGTACCAGTGGTTTCCGGCATCCGTTTTAAGCAAACGGCGGTTGCCGGGGTCTGTGAAACTGAGGGGCTTGACCTTCGCTGCCAGAGCGGAAAGTGCCGCGAGACAAAAAAAGGCAAGGATCAGGCGTTTGAACATTTATGCTCCAAAATCATAATTCTTCATCTGGGTCCACGATGTTGGCCATGAAATTGCGGTCATGCCGGTCCAGGACAATAACCGCCACAATGGCAGCTACGAGCAGGGCAAGGCAGATGGAAGCCACGGTGACATTGTGTTTTTTCTGGCTGAAAGCGGGGCCGACACCTGGCTCCGGCATATGTTCTGAGGCGTCTTCCAGCTTGTAGCGGCGAATCCAGCGCCGGGGATGCTGCATGCTGAAGACCGGAACGCCTTCGCGGGCCATGACCATCATCACGCCCTCGGGATCGAATTGCTCTTCAGCCAGCTTGGGGTTAAGGCCTTCCCGGATCTGATTGGCGTTTGGGATGCTGCCCACGTTGGCCAGGCCGCGGCCGATGTTCACGAACAGGCGGTAGCGTTGTCCCTCCGGCAGCAACTGGTTGTAAGCGCTTTCGCGGGCTTTGACGTTGTCTGCCAGGGTGGCGCCGATGAGCTGGGCAGTCCCGGTTCGGGACATGGCATCGAACAAAGCTTTGATACCAGGGTCTGAAAGCCCTATGCCAAGGTCATCCTTGCCGCCAAGTGAGGCGTACTGGCTGCTGAAATCAATCAGGCCTTTCTTTTTGAGAATGGCTTCCATGTCAAGCCAGGTGTACTCTTCCCGATTGGCGCCGTAAGAAGCGGAAGAGAGGGCCACGATGATGGCGGGTTCCAGCTTCATCGTTTTCAGCGCGGCATAAAGGGCCAGGTTCGCGCCGGGGTTCGAGCCGGTGATGGCAACAGCCACAGGATCGCCAGCTTTGAGGCCCTGACGGGAAAACTCTTCCACAAAGACCGCAGCCAGGTTGGGATTGATGGCGGCCTGTTTGTCTGAAAGCAAGCCACGGTCCGTGGTAATGGTGCTGCGCGCGATGCCGATTAGTCCAGTTTGGAAAGGGTCGTTGATGGGGTCGAAGGGGATGCCGAGTCTTTGCTGTTCAGCTTTCAGGCTGTCTATAAAGGCGGACATGATCTGAGCGGCCTCCACCTTTTGTTCATAGTAGTCAGCCTTGATGGTCACATAGCTGAAATGGGCGATGAGAAAGAGGATGAGGCTCAGTGCGAAGAGCAAGATCAGCGACCAGCCGGATTTGAGTGAGGGGCGGTACATGATCAGACCTCCCCGTTAAAAATCACCATCAGGGCGAGGCGCACAACAATTGCCGCGATGCCCATTGTGGCGATGGTTTTAAAGAAACCCTGGCGCTCGAACCAGTTGGCGATGAGGCCGGGAACGATGTAGCCGATGGATTGCATCTGAAATGTATATACGGTGACATTATGAATCACAAGCAGCCGGGTGGCCCAGCCGAGGATGAATCCGATCAGGATGCTCAGGACCATGCGGCGTTTACCAAACATCAGCGTGAATTGGGAGATTATCCTGATGATGCCCCAGGTGAGCAAACTCACGGCCAGGGTGCCCACGATCTGCATGGGCTTGTCCAGATAGAGGGCCAGATAGCCAGGCACGACTATCCCTCCGGCGGAGGCGCCCAGCATCTCGCTGAAGATCAGGCTGATGATAACGCCAAGACCAACCGCGGCCTGAATTACTGCTTCAACCACTTTAATTCCTCATTTTGCTTTCTCGATTTATGTTTGAAATGCGCAACGATCTGCGCGCCATACTGTTTGCTGCCAGCAATGTTGCCGATTCCCAGAACGTGTGATTCGCTGTCAGTGAGCTCCACCACTTTGCGATAGACTTCCTCAGGCTGAGGTTCGCCGAGGGTGAAAAGCTTTTTTTGGGGAACCCCGGCTTGCAAGGCGTAAGCTTCCACCTTGTCGCAGATTTCGCCGGTGAGCAGCAGATACGAATAGTCCAGCTTGTTCACAGCGTCCACCAACTGGTGCGAGCGAAAAATCCGGTCAGCACGGGTATTCAGGATGATGATCTTGATCACGTCCGTGAGATGGCCAGTAACCATGTTGATCACTTTGGCGGTGGATTCGGGATCGTTGGCGGCAAAAACATTGTAGAAAGTGATGCGTTTGCGTCCTTCCCGAATCACGTATTTGCGCAGGGCGCCTGGGTCGGGGTTGGCGCTCTGCATGCCGCGCAGCGCCACTTCCCTGGATACACCGGCTTCGGCGCAGACGGCCAGGGCGAGCTGAACGTTTTCCGCGTGCTCGATATAGCGGAACTGAGCCAATTCCTGAGTGGTCACATCCACAGGGCGCACTTTATGGATTTGGCAATTGCGTTTTTGGGCAACCTTTTTCAGCAGGCCGAAGTGGGAGTTTTCCGCCGTATAGCAGATGCCGCCAGTGGGGATGGTGTTGCTGAGGCACATCGCCACGCTTTGTTCTGTGGATCCCATCAGGTCCAGATGGTCGGCGCGACAGTTTGTGATAACGCTGATGGTGCTGCGTACGAACTTGCGTTCGGTTATCCACTGGAAAACAGGGTTCACGGCCATACATTCGATCACGATGGCGTCCGGCTTTTCTCTAACGGCATAGCGGAAAATGTATTTCTGTTCGATGATGTTGGCGCCCATCAGACGGACGATCGCAGCCTCCCTGCCATCAGGAAGCACCACGCGAGGCAGGGTGCCTGTGATCTTGGCCACAGTGCGTTTGCCTCCGGCGCGCAGGCCGGCAGCTATAAGACGGGTCACACTTGATTTTCCCCGGGTACCGTTTACATGGATCCTTAAAGGGATTGCTTTCACGTTGCGCTGGTGCCTCCAGTATTCATGGGTCCAGAAGGCGATGATGAGCACCGTCGCAATGATCAAAACAGTCATCTTTCCTCATTTAGTATCAATTTCAGGCTGGTATGAGACGATAGTTGCAGCTTCATTACAAGCCAATCAATGCAACTTTCGTTCCAGCCCCGCTGTTTTCCGTGGCAGACAAAACTCTCACGGGAAACATATCAGTTCACACATTTCTACCGATGCTTATATTGTCCAGCAAAAACAATCGGAAAGGAGGGAAAGCTGTGAATACTGCCAAATTCAGCGGGCACGGGCCAACATCTTAAAACATCATTTAGTTTGTGCTTTATTGGATTATGCGGGGAAGCGAAAGGATTGCTACCACGCCCTTAGCGCTTGCGAACATCGTGCCCGCACGCCCCCCGGATGATTCTCGCATTAAATGCGGGCATTATGCGGGAGGCGCAACAGGAACCTGGGAAAAGGCCTTAATGGCCAGATGGCATCGCTTCGCTTTTCCGCGGGGCTGCTGGCCATTTCACAGCCTCTCTATCATATTCAGTCCCTGAGACATACCTGCCTGATTTGAAAGAGGGCCAGTTACCTTATCCTGGCCAACTTGTGCATGATAAAATGGCCGTTCGGTCCGCTTGCGCGCAAAAGGTCAAACTGGCTTTGGGAGAGCACGAGGTCCGGCCAGACGCAGGGTTTGTAGGCAGCGATGTCAGCTCCCTCGTTCACAAAACGATCCAAGGTGACGGGGGAAGGAAAGTCTATGCGGGCCACCATGCGCTGACCGGCAAAGAAGGGGAAAGAAAAAAGGATAACGGCCAGGGTCAGAAAGATAGGTTTCATTTTCTCTCCAAATCAGGCGTAAAAAAATACAGTGGGGAATACCGGGCGGTATCCCCACTGCTCGGAGGGCATTCTATGTAGGGTCTGTAGGCTGGCTTCATTAATAGGAATATCGGTTATTCTGTCAAGCTTTTTTTTCGTTTTTTTGCGTTTTTGTGCTGTGGATTAAATTCCACAGCGCCTTATTCCATGATCAAGACCTTGCAGGACAGTGTAATAGCGTCAGCGTCAACTCTAATAAAATATATACCTGGCGCCGTTTTTCTTCCCCACATGTCCAAGCCGTCCCAAAGAAACTTAACCCCATCAGTAGAGGAAACGGGCCCGGATTCGTTATAAACGAGCTGACCTCTGCTGTTGAATATATTCAACATGGGTGTATAATTTACCACATCCTTGCATTCTATTGTGAGATAGGCAGTTGAACCAATATGATATGGGTTTGGATATGTCCATAATGAATAATGTTCAGGTTGAGGGATATTATCGTCAGATATGCTCACTAGGTCGATAGGGATGTTCAGCCATTCACCGGGGAAGGGGTAGGTAGCAATATTTGCAGGGTTGGCGCCGTCCCTGGCTTCTATCTGGTAATGAAAAAACTCATTCCCAGCCTCGAACTGAAGATCTGCCTCTGCCCACCAGTAATTGGGTGGGCCTTCGGGATCAGTCAACATGGGGATTTCCGTGATTGGACCGTCGTCGGTCTTGTAGCGGAGACAAACAGCACTAACCGAAACGTTGTCAGAAACTGTAACGGAGAAGATGTGATTGCCACTGGTGATGGATGTGGGCGGATTATGCATTATGATAGGGGCTTCCGTGTCGCCAGAAATCACAAAAACATGGGGGTCCAGTGCCGCGAACAAAGGATGGTCGGCAGCTCGGCCGGATTGGTCAGCAGCGTGGAGGTAGTAACGGATGGTATCTCCGGGCGCGAATCCTGAAAGCGTGGCCCCGTAACCGTTTCCGGAGTTGTAAGCCAACAGCGCTGTCTGCCAGATACCTTGGTTAACTTTGTAGGCAATAAATAGGGAATCCGTGATCAGTGCTTGGCCGCTGTGCGCAATCAGTTCAGCGTTGAATTCCCATGTAGGGCTGATCTCAAATTGACCATGCAAGGGTTGGTGCCGTATCTCCAGCATGTGCTGGTCCGGAATTTCGTGGGTGCGGCAGTGCAGGGCATCAGTTGATTCCCAAGGAGTGTATCCAGAGCCAGTTACACCTATGATCTCATATCCGGGCATGGCGTTTTGGTAAACTTGCAGCGCAGCAGCGTCATAGGTGCTGTTCATGATTGGCACGAACACCCTTTTGTTCAGGATCAGGGAGTTTGTATAAGGTTGGTTTTGAGGTGTGTTCACCCTGTAAACCCGGTATGGATAGCCCCAGGCGCAGTTGGTGGAGGCAAAAAACGCGGCGGTTTGCTCGATTTCATCATACTGAGCATGGTTGGAAGGCACACTGCGGATCAACACTTTGTCCGGGGCAAGGAATTTGCCCCAGCAGTCGATGTGATTGATATATGTGTCATTGGGGTCTGGCAATACGTGAAAGTTTTCAATACCAAGGTAATCGTGCATTTTCTGCGCAACCTGGGTTTGTGTGAGGCTGGGGTTCTCGGTATAAGCGATTGTGGTCTGAGCGGCTGTGCCAATGCCGTCGCACATATAGTTTCCGCCAGTCTGGTAGAGATTCATACCATAGTAATCAAGTCCCAGTTGGTTGGCAAAAACCTGCGGAATGAGGTTGTCGTTGGGTCGGGGGCGGTTGTAGCGGAAATCCACTACGCCGTAATCGCCGTTTCCGTCAAAAATGAACCAGGGGCCATAATCCCTGGTCCAATATGAATCCGTGGCTGCGGTCATAAAATCCACTTTGGCTATGTTCACTCCAGCGTTGTTGAAAGAGGAAGTGGCAGAGTTTTGCTCAGAGGTTGAGGAAACGAGGCAAATCACCCTGGCGGTGTTGGCCAGTTGTGCCACCAGCGAAAGCGGTATGCCCAGAGGCCAGCGGATCAGCACATGGGAGGCTGGCTCAAATTCAGCAATGGGGCGAACGGAGCCTTCTGGAGGCGGTGTTTCAGTGAAGCGGCCATAGTTTTGCAGTTGGTCACCAGGCAAGGCCTGATCGGCTTTCAAGAGCACGGGGCTCATCGCCACAGCCACTATCAGGAATATCAGTGTCAGCCAGTTTCGTTCGGGCATTTCAGTTGTTCTCCATAAATGTAATGCTATCCCTCCACATACAATTTTCAAGCCTAAACTCAAGATTTCTGCCAGCCTGCTGTTAAGTCAGGTTTATATCCTCTCCCAGGCTGGTTTTTTAGGATGTGTCTTGACTTATTAAGTCGGGGAATTCCAATGGCCTGGGAAGGTTTTTGTCTTAGCGACGGGGATTTTGGGGCACAAAAAAATCCCGGAGCGTCAGCTCCGGGATTTGTGAATCAAGATAGGTTTATTTGATGATGACCATCTTTCTTGACTGGTTGCAGGAGGCGGTGCTGAGTTTGTAGAAATAGATTCCGCTTCCGCAGACGGCACCCTTGCTGTCTCTGCCGTTCCAGCCGAGGCTGTGGGCGCCTTCATTCACTGTAAAGGAGCGCACGAGTTGGCCACTAAGGTTGTAGATGCTGAGGGTTCCGGTTTCACCGGCCTTGACGTCCACTTCGATGGTGGTGCAGCTACCCAGCTTGAAGGGGTTGGGGTAGGCGTTTTTCAGCGAAGTGATCTCTGGAAGCACCTGAGGCACGCTTCCTTCCACGGTAACGCTAACGGGGCCGTGGAAACCACTGCTCAGGTAATCGACGGCTTCCAACCAGTAGTAGTAGGTATCGCCGATTTCGACGCTGTTGTCGGTGATGCTGTAGGTTTGGGCGGTGCTGGTGTTGGTGGCCGGGATCAGGATCGGGGTGATGAGGATGGAGCTGTCCTGCTGGTCTGAGGTGTTGCGGTAAACGCGGTAGCCGTTCATGTGGTGTTCAGACTGGCTCACCCAAGTCAATTCAACATTGTTGACCGCGTTCACGGTGGCGGTGAAGCTGCTCAGTTCCACAGGGGTGTGTGTCGGATTCTGAGTTATTATCAGCTCATAGTTATCCTGAGGACTGAATTGCCAACTATCCCATCCATCTTCAGGTGCTCCGAAGGTATAAACAAAGGGTCCTTCACCTTGAGGGAGAGGGCATGTAAATACGCCATTGTCATTGGTATAACCAAGGAGTTCACCATTCAAGTAAACCGGCACGCCAGGGGTGGGAGGATCAAGAATGAAGGTGATTTCTGGAGCAACAACGTCCTCTTTATAGAGGGTGAAGGCTATGTCGTTCGCTATTGGGTCACGGTAGTTGCCAGAAGAAACCATCATCATCTTCTTTTGGATTTCCTTATCGAGACGGCTCTTCGCATATACGTGCTGGATGGAGAACTGGTCAAGGCCTGTACCGGGGGCAAAGAGGAACAGATTGGAGGCTCCGCTGTCAACGTCGATCTGGGCTGAGAACCAGCCATTTTCCAGTACCACTTCTTGGGGAAGGACAGCTTCGAACTTGTAAACCTCCCATGTATCCCATGCGTCCACATAATAGGAGGTGGTGCAAGTCACGTTGAACTCATAATCCGGGGTTCCCCAGGTAGGCTCATACAGGATCTCCTCTGGGATGAATCCGATTCCCTGAGGATTGGGGCCATCGGTGGCGATGACAACACTGTCCGGATCGAGAATCTCATACCAGTTTTCACCAGGCCAAGCG
>JAAYWB010000006.1 GCA_012516855.1 Candidatus Cloacimonadota bacterium | reverse complement strand
GGAACTCCTTCTGCCTCCCAGAGCTATACCCTGAGCGGCTCCAACCTGACGGCGGGAATCGTGGTTACTCCCCCCGCTGGCTTTGCCATCTCCACGGACGACAACACTTTCTATACCCCCGCCCAGACTCTGGCTTCCACCTTCAACGGCCCGGTCTATGTGCGTCTCACGGGTGCAACCGCTGGCATTTATTCCGGCGACATCGCCCACACCAGCACCGGAGCCACCCAGGTGGATCTGGCTGTCAGCGGCACGGTTAGCGACCCTGTGCCGACCATCCACACCACTGGCACTCTGAACGCCTTTACCACCCTGGTAGGGACTCCCTCAGCGGCTCAGACCTACACCCTTTACGGTGAGTTGCTTACCGCCAATATCATTGTAACTCCTCCCACAGGTTTTGAGCTTTCAACCGATGGCAACAGTTACAGCTCTTCACTCTCACTTGCTTCCACCTTCAACGGCCCGGTCTATATACGCCTGATCGGTACCACGGTTGGCAATTATTCCGGCAACATCACCCACACCAGCGCCGGAGCCACTCAGGTGGATCTGCCCGTTACTGGCGAGGTGCAGACCCCGGCTGGGCCTACCATCTTTTTGGAAGAGAACTTCAACTATACCGCGGGCGAACTGCTCACAGCTAACGGATGGACAGCACACAGTGGGATAGGCAGCAATCCAGCGATTGTTGGTTCCACTGGCCTTACTTATGCAGGTTATCCGCCATCTTCTGGCTTGAGTGGAGAGACAGTATTCTCAGGACCGGCTGAAGACGTTCATAGAACATTCCCGGTCCAAACCAACGGCGCTGTCTATGCCTCCTTCCTGTTCAACGCCTTGTCCCTGCCAAACACCACCGCTGACTATCTGATTCATTTCGGACCTGACCCGATAGGTACTGATCTTAAGGGTAGGTTCTTTATCCAGAAAGACAGCGACGGGAACCTGCGTTTTGGTTTGACCAAGGCTGCTGCTGCGACTGGGGCTGTCTGGACGGATTATGTGTACGTGCAAAACACCACTTATCTGATAGTGATTAAATATGTGATCAATAGCGGCACGGCGAACGATGAAGTTTATATGTGGGTAAACCCCGCAATCGGCGCGACAGAACCCACTCCTCAACTCACCGCGTCTGATGCTACCGGCACAGATGCTGCCAACATTGGTTCGATCGCCATCAGGCAAGGAACCAATACCCCCCTGGCCTTGATCGACGGCATCCGCGTGAGCAACGATTGGGCGATCCTCTGGAGCGGCGATGCTCCGCCTACTCCGGTCATCACGGTGACAGGCGAGCCTGCTTCCCTGGCCAACTATGCGGGCTGCCCTTCCGAGGAAATATCCGAATACAGCCTCAGCGGAAGCAATTTGCAAGGCCCCATCTACATTGTGGCGCCGACAGGATTTGAAGTTTCATCGACCGGCACGGGCGGCTGGGCTTCCGAGATCAGTGTCCCTGCCGACTTCAACGGCCTCATTTATGTGCGCCTGGTTAGCGGCGTGGTTGGAATGCATGGCGGAAACATCACCCACAACAGCTTCGGGGCAACCGAAGTTACTATCAGGGTGGAAGGCGAAACCTTCGTTTCACCTGTCGTGTGGAACATCACGGCGAATTTCACTGCCTTCGATCATGAAGTGGGAACACCTTCCGCAACGCAGTCATACACCCTTAGCGCGACAGGCGCCCTCGATGACATTACCGTCAGCGTGGCAAGCCCCTTCGAGCTTAGCCTAAACGGAACTACTAACTGGACCGATGAGCTTGTATTGCTCTCCAATTTCAACAATAATGTCTATGTGCGGATGAATTCAACAACGGCAGGCCAATTCACTGAAAATATTGTACACAGCTCGCTCACTGCCACACCTTATAACCTGCCGGTCAGCGGCACCGCCGCTCTCCCCGCAGGAAACTATGCAACCGACCTGTTCTTCAGCGAATACATTGAAGGCAGCAGCAACAACAAGGCACTGGAGATATTCAATGGCACCGGAATTCCAGTTGATTTGTCTGCTTACAAGGTCTTATTGTATCCTAACGGAGCTGCAACGCCAAATAATACTCAGACTTTCCCGGCTGGAACGATGCTGGCCCACAACGAAGTGTATGTCATAGCTAACTCACAAGCCAATGCTACGATACTGGCTGAGGCAGACACTACCAGCACAGTCACTTACTACAACGGTGACGACGCTATTGCCTTGGTTAAAACAGTTGGCGATGTGGATGAGTATGTCGATATCTTTGGTGTGATTGGCAACGATCCTGATGGTTCTTCTTCTATAACTGGTAGTTGGACTGCTGATGGGGGCTACTCAACAAAGGATAAAACCCTTGTACGTAAACCATCTGTAACCCAGGGAGTATCGGTTAATCCTCCTATTCCAGGAGCAGGCGACACAACAGGTTTTCTTACCCTGGCTACAGAATGGGATGTGTATCCTCAAGATACAACCTCATATCTCGGTTCCCACACCTTCACTCCTGGCGTCCAGGTAGCGGAGGCTCCTGTGCTTACACCCGCGGGTGGAATCTATTACTCCACGGTGAATGTGACCATGTCCTCCGCGACTCCTGGCGCGACCATCTACTACACCACCGATGGCAGCACCCCCAGCGACACCAACGGATTAACCTATACCGCTCCCATTGCGGTAAGCGCGACCACTACGGTGAAGGCCATCGCCTACGCCACTGGTTACACTCCCAGCAGCGTGACCACGGAAGCCTACATGCTCCCGGTTTCCATCCCGGACATTGCCACCCTGCGCGCTCAGCCCACCGGCAGCAACGTTTACAAGCTGACCGGCGAGGCCGTGCTGACCTTCCAGCAGGCGCAACGCCACCAGAAATACATCCAGGATGCCACAGCCGCCATCCTGATCGACGATTCTGCCGGTATCATCACCAGCACGTATAACCTTTACGACGGCATCACCGGCATTACCGGAACCCTGGGTCTCTACAGAAACATGCTGCAGTTCACTCCCGTGGCCGATCCCGGAGCGGCGACCTCAAGCGGAAACACCATTGTTCCGGAAGTACGCACCCTGGCCAGCCTCACCACCGCCGATCAAGCCAAGCTGATCAAAGTGATGAATGCAACCGTGGATGCCACTCAGGGAACCTATCCCGCGAATGCTTCCAACATTAACGTCACCGATCCCACCGCGACCCTCGTAATGAGGACCTTCCCCAATACAGACTATAGTGGTACCCCTATCCACACAGTGCCAGTCAACATCACCTGCCTGGTGGGTCAGTTTGACGCTAATATGCAGATCTCACCACGCTTCCTGGCTGATTTTGAAGTAGCTGGCGCTACATTGGACGCCCCTGTCGTCACCATAACACGTGTAGGAACCAGCATACAGCTCGCTTGGCCAGATGTTGATGGAGCCTCCAGCTATCGCGTGGAATCCGCCTCCGATCCATACGGCGTTTACACCACCCTGGGTACCACCAACGATATAACCTATGTGATACAAAACCCCACGGAAGCCATGAAGTTCTTCCGTGTGATCGCCCTGAACTAACTGATAAACTAAAAGATAAGCATACCCGGGAGTCCGCTCCCGGGTTTTTTGTCAGCTCGTCCTTTGCCCTGTCCCTTTCACCCCCTGTCTGCCTCCCGTTTAGTTCCCGTTTGAAAGGCGGGAACTAAACGGGAAGTGAATGGGATGTGAATGGGAAGGGGCAAATGGAGTAGGGACGGTTTGAGGTTTTGGTGTGGGGCGACGCCCAACAATCTTTCATCCTATCTCGCTGTGATTGATGCTGTTGCGTCGCTCCACTTCAGCCTTTCTGCCCAGAATGGTGGGTTTGGTATTCGGCACAGAAAAAGGCCGGCGTTGAGGCCGGCCTGGATATTGTGTCCCGGAGGCAGAAACCGCCGGGCTATGGGGTTACTTTTCTTCTTTGTGCTCTGCTTCCTGGCAGAATTCGATCAGCACGCCGAGGGTGGATTTGGGATGCAGGAAGGCGATGTCGGCATGATGGGCCCCGGGGCGGGGTTCCTTGTCGATGAGGCGGATGCCGTTCTCTTCCGCTTTCTGTAGCTCTTTGGGCAGGTCGTCCACAGCGAAGGCGATGTGTTGGATTCCCTCGCCTTTTTTCTCCAGGAATTTGGCGATGGGGCTGTCTTCGGAGGTGGGGGCAAGCAGTTCGATGCGGGTGTCGCCGCAGGGAAAGAAAGCCACTTTCACCTTTTGGGAAGCCACTTCCTCGGTGCCTTCGAGGGTGAGGCCCAGCTTTTCGTAGAAGGCGATGCCTTCTTCCAGGTCCTTCACCGCGATGCCGATATGGGAAATGTGTTTGATCATGGCATCATTTCCCGTAGTTTTTGGCCAGTTCGAAGCCGAGTTCCATTGCCTTGAGGTTCAGGTCCACAAAGGCTGGTTTCACGGTTTCGGAGATGGATTGCTTCAGCGAGGCCTCCTTCACGATTCCGGTGACCTTCACCAGGAAAGCGAGGGAGAGGATGTTCGTGGTGATGGGGCTGCCGAGTTTCTCGATGGCGATTTCGGTGAAGTTCAGCTCATAAGTGTTCTCCGCGGCGAGAGCGAGGTTTTTTACGTAGGTAGTGTCGATGATGAGGATGCCTCTTTCGCGGAGATCGAAGAGATACTTGTCGCAAGCTTCCTGGGTGAGGGCCAGGAGGCAGTCGAAGTTCGTGGCTTCGGGGAAATATATCTCCTCGTCGCTGATGATCACGTCGGCGCGGGAAGAGCCGCCGCGGGATTCCGGGCCATAGCTCTGGGTTTGGGTAACGCGGCGCTTGTCCAGCACGGCGGCGCGGGCGAGGATGATTCCCGCCAGGATAAGTCCCTGTCCGCCGCTTCCGGAAAGCCTTATCTCGTAACTGTTGGTCTTCATTTGTCACCTCCCATGGCCTGGACACGTTTCACGAGGTCGGCATATTGGGCGGTGTATTCTGGACGGAGGTCCTTGCGCAGGACACCGCGGATGATCTTGCCTTCCACCTTCTCCGGGGGGAGTTTTTCCACCGCTGCCAGGGGAATGGAGTTGTCGCGCATTTCCTTCATCATTTCCGGAGCGCCGCCTTTTTTGTTCAGGCGTCCGTAGATGACGGGGCAGGCGCTGACAACCTCGATGAGGGCAAAACCGGGATGCTCGATGGCCTCTTTCACAATGTTCTGGGTTTCCTGGGTGTGGTAGGCTGTGGTGCGGGCCACATAGCTGGCGCCGGCGCCGAGGGCGAGCTCGCAGATGTTGAAATCCGGCTCGATGTTGCCGTAGGGCGCTGTGGTGGCGATGGCTTCGTGGGGCGTGGTGGGCGAGCACTGGCCTCCGGTCATGCCGTAGATGTTATTGTTCACCAGGATCACTGTGAGGTCGATGTTGCGGCGGGCCGCGTGGATCAGATGGTTGCCGCCGATGGCGGTGCAGTCGCCGTCACCGGTGACCACAATCACCTTCAGATGCGGCTTGTGGAGTTTGATTCCGGTGGCGTAGGCGATGGAACGTCCGTGCAGGGTGTGCAGGGTGTTGAAGTCCACATATACGGGCATGCGTGAGGAGCAGCCTATGCCGGAGACCATCACGATGTCGTCGCGGTCAATATCCATACTGGCTAAAGCGCGGATGATGGTTCCGAGCACGATGCCGTTGGAACATCCGGCGCACCAGACGTGGGGGAACTTCTTGTCGTGGCGGAGGTATTCGTGAATGATTTTTTGTGGTACGTTGGCCATGATCAGATTCCCTCCTTCATTTTTCTCAGGATGTCCGCCGGTGAGATGAGCTTTCCGTTCACGCGCTGGATCTTGATGAGTTTGCTGTCGCTACGGTCCTTCACCAGGCGCTGGATTTCGCGGACGAGCTGGCCCTGGTTGAGTTCCGGCACCACCACGATGTCCACGTCGCGCAGCATCTTACGCACAGCGTCATCCGGGAAGGGCCAGATTGTGAGGGGGCGCAGCAGGCCGACCTTGATGCCTTCCTGGCGGGCCATGGCCACTGCCGCTTTGGCGGCGCGGGCTGTGATCCCGGCAGCGAAGATGGCGATCCTGGCATCTTCCATTTCATAGCTTTCTATCTGCACCAGGTCGCGGATGTTGTAAACGATCTTTTTGCGCAGTCGGTCCATCATGTCCGCAGCTT
Organism: Candidatus Cloacimonadota bacterium; assembly: GCA_012516855.1. Lineage (NCBI taxonomy): Bacteria > Pseudomonadati > Candidatus Cloacimonadota > Candidatus Cloacimonadota bacterium. Next base: position 4,260 of record JAAYWB010000006.1, on the reverse strand, counting down.
CGACGGCTTTGTTGGTTGGAAATCCCAACTGGTCGTGGGTGAGGCCGGTCACGTGGAACCTGTAGCCTTCGCCGTAGCTGGCCAGGGGGGAGAGGTATTTCTGGTTTTCGTCGTAATGCTTGTACCAGTGGGGCGGCACGGTCGGCTTGATACGCGAAATAACGCGCACGTTGGCCAGGTCGGGCAGCCTCACTGCTTCGCGCATGTGGCCCAGAACTTCATCCAGCAGCAGGATAACGCAGGTGCGGTATTTTTCAGAAAGGTTCACGGCGCGGATGGTGAGTTCGTAGCATTCTTTCACGCTGTCAGGATAGAGCACGATGGCCGGGCTGTCACCGTGGCTGCCCCAGCGGGATTGCTGGATCTCGCCCTGGGCGCAGCTTGTGGGCATGCCGGTGGAGGGCCCCACCCTCTGCACGTTAACAACCACGCAGGGCGTTTCGGTGATCTTGGCGAAGCCGATGCCTTCCTGCATCAGCGAAAAGCCGGGGCCGGAAGTGGCGGTTAAGGCTTTGGCGCCGGCAAGGGAAGCGCCGGTTATGGCGCAGATGCTGGCGATCTCGTCTTCCATCTGCACAAAGACACCGCCGCGCTTGGGCAATTCGGCAGCCAGGATCTCGGCGATTTCTGTGGAAGGGGTGATGGGATAGCCGGCGAAGAAGTTGCAGCCGGCATCCAGGGCACCGTAAGCCACAGCCTCGTTGCCCTGCATCAGCACGGTTTTGCGTTCGCGCGTTGACTGCAGTTCCCCGAGCTTGGTCTCAGGCTTCGCTGGCTTGGAAGCGGTTTTGGTGGGCTTGGCTTTCGGAGCGGGTTTGGTAATTTGTTTCTTTTGCATGCGGCTCTCCTCAGCGGTCTTTGGCGCCGGTAATGGCGAAATCAGGGCAGAGACGGTCGCAGGTCTCGCAGTGGATGCATTTTTCCGGCGCGGCTACGTAAGGCGAGCCGTCTGGTTTGCGGCCCAGACAGCCGGTGGGGCAGAAGGCGACGCAGATGCCGCACTTCTTGCACCAGTTGTAATAGATCAGAACGGGGGAATCGTCGTCGCCCGGGGCTTTGACTTCGGTGAGTTCCACCTCCATCTTTTCCAGCGCGTCTTCTTCCCTGATGATCATGCCCATGCGGTCTTTTTCGACTTTTTTAGGCACTTTTCCTCCAGGATGTGTATTTTTCATTTCAAGTCTCGGGAGCGGTTCAGTGCTTTTTGGCCAGAACGTTTTTGTAGAAGGTTCCCAGGCGTTTGCAGCCTTCGCGGTTGTTCTCCTCGGATTCGTAGGAGAAGTTGAGGCGCATGGTGTGGTGTCCCTTGCCGTCACAGAAGAAGGAGGTTCCGGCCACATAGGCCACGTTTTGCTCTTTGATGCAAGGAAGCAGCAGCTTGTTGGTGTCGATGCCTTCTGGGCCGTAGGCCATCAGGAAGAGGCCGCCTTCAGGCTTTATCCAGGTGAATTCCTCGGGCATGAATTCCTGCAGGGCATCCAGCATCACTTTCTGTTTGGATTTGTACATGGCGCGGATCTGGTCCAGCTTGGGATCCAGATAGCCCTTTTCGATGTAGCGGGCGGCGATGCGCTGGGTGAAGGGCGGGGTGCAGAGGTCGGTGGCCTGCTTGCCAACCACGATCTTGTCCAGAACATCCGGATGGCCAATCACCCAGCCGATGCGGAAACCGGGGCAGAAAATCTTGGAGAAGGTGCCCAGCAGAATTACGTGGCCGGTGCCGTCCAGTTCAAAAAGGGTGGGCTGGTCTTCGCCCACGTAGCGCAGCTCGCGGTAAGGGCTGTCTTCCACGATCAGGATGTCGTAGCGGTGGGCGATGTCGATGATTTCGCGGCGGCGTTTGGCGCTCATGGTCATCCCGGCGGGGTTTTGGAAATCCGGGATCACGTAGATGAATTTGGGCTTCTTGCCCCGGGCGATGGCTTCCTTGATCTTTGCTTCCATGATTTCGGGGATTTCACCTTCGTCATCCATCGGAATGCCGATCATTTCCGCTCCGTAGGAATTGAAAGCGCTGAGGCCACCCAGATATGAGGGCAGGCCCACAATGACGGTGTCGCCGCGGTTGATGAACATCTTGGCGATCAGGTCAAGCGCCTGCTGGGAGGCGGTGGTGATGATGATGTTTTCGACGCCCAGTTTAAATCCGGCTTTCTTGTAGCGTTCAACCATCAGCTCGCGCAGCAGGTTGTCGCCTTCCGTGGCGCCGTATTGCAGCACATAGGCGGCTTCATTGTTCATCACATCGGCGATGATGCCTTTCAGTTCTTCCACCGGGAAAGAGGCGGGGGCGGGAAAACCGCCGGAAAAGGAGATCAGGCCGGGCTGGCCCAAATACTTCAGCAGCTCACGGATCGCGGAGCGCTTCATTCCCTTGATGTTGGTCGAGAGAATTTCTTGCAGGTCGGTGATCATGATGATCCTCCAGTTATTTTATTTTTGTTCTTTATCTTCATAAACCAGTACTTTCTTGTTAGCCTTGCGCCATTCGCGGTAAGCGCTCTTTATCTCCAGTTCCCAAACGATGCGCTTGTCGTTGTCCTCAAAAGTGATCACATCCATGTAGTAGGTGCGTCTGTTTTTGCCCAGAAAGCTTTTGCGGGGAAATTCAACCACGATCTCCCCATCGATATTGAGGATGGTGATCTCATTGAGGAAAACGCCGTCGGCGATCTCCATGATGGCGCGGGCTTCCACGATACCCGTTTGCACATCACGAAAAAGTATGTTCATCTGAACTCCAATCTTAGATTAAACCGCATTAAAAAAGGCAGGCTATATTGGTCAAGGTTTTTTTTGACAGAGAAAACAAGTGGATGAAAGCCGCGCATCGGCTTTGTGTCAGGGTTCAAATCAACCCCGGCAGGAGATCGGCGCTGGTGGCGGGGCCGAAATACTCCTCAAGGGGAAGCGCGTCCAGGGCTTCGCGCAGCTCGGTTTCACGGTGGGGAACGCCGATGAGCGCGGCTTCAAATCCTGCTATATCGCGGTTTCCGAAGAAATCGCCATACACCTTCAAAGCAGTGATCCGGCCCTTGTGGACGTCGGCGTGGAATTCTATGGTGCCGGCGGCGCAGCGGATTGCCTGCACGCGGTTGTAAGCTGGGGAGCGGCTGAAATTCCAATCCCAGCAGTCATATTTGTCCCTGGCCAAAGCCTGGATGGCGGCTTCGTCATCAGGGCTGAAGGAATGGGCCCGGGCTTCTGGATACATCCCCAGCACCTCAGCCTGCACCAGGGCGATGAACTCCTCCAGCGGCAATGGCTTGGGCAGATGTTCGCACACATTGGTCACGCGGCTGGACACCGATTTCACAGCTTTGTCGCTGAATTTGAGTGGATTGGCTTTCAGGGCCGCGCTGAGGTCGGCAATGTGGCTGGAAAACAGGATGGTGCCATGCTGCTGGACCTTGCTTTTGTAAACAGCACGGGCATTGCCGGAGAACTTCATCCCTTTGATGGTGAGGTCGTTGCGTCCCTCCAGCTTGGCATCCACACCCAAATTCCTAAGGACAGCCAGCACCGGTGCGGTGTATTTGGCAAATCCGCTTTCTTCCCTGGCCGAGCGGTTCATTATGAAGCTGAAGTTAAGGTTGCCCATGTCGTGAAAAACGGTTCCGCCACCGGTGAGGCGCCGCACCACGGGAATCTTGTGCCGGGTTACCCAATCCAGGTTGATCTCCGCCAGGGCGTTCTGGTTGCGGCCCACAATGATGGAAGGCGCGTTGCGGTAGAGCAGGAATACGTTCTCCGCGTAGTTTTGGAGGATATGTTCCTCGCTGGCGATGTTGAACGGCGCCCAGTGGCTGGGGCTTACGATCAGCAGCATGGCCAGCCTGGTGTTATGGCTGGAGGTTGGGGAAACTCATCCAGATTCGTTTTCATCGGGTATTGTTCTCTGGCAGTGGAAGTTGCATTCATCTTTCTTGTGATTAGTCGCTTATCACTGACCATGATTTTTGCCGGGCGCTTGTTGTCAATGGAGATCAGTATTTTAGGCTAAGGCTCTGATATGGCGGGTAAAGCCCCTCGGTCTGTTTTCAGTATGAATATCCACAGCCACTTGATTCAATAGAGAGCCACAACTCCTTACCCGCCGCGCTGTCCTGTCTGCCGGGCCCTTATACCAAATCGCTTTCATTAATCTAATTTAAGCCATTTGAAATAGGTCAATTTTGAGACCATGTCTCTGTTGCTATCCAAGTATGAGAAACTATCAATAAGAGCTTTTTGAACATCATCAAGTGACGCGTAGGCAAT
>JAAYWB010000005.1 GCA_012516855.1 Candidatus Cloacimonadota bacterium | reverse complement strand
CCACCTGAACAATTTCGCCTTCGTTAACAACTATGGGTCTGTCGCGTTTGGCAAAACATTCAAGCACATCCAAGTTCTGGTCGGAATGATTATGCTTTCTTTCAAATCGGATAGGTAAGGTCCAGGGACTGCTTGGAGTACAGCGAACGTAGTAAGTATTGACGACAGGATAATCTGCGGCAATGAACTAATAAGTGTGCAATAAGTGTGCAATAAGTGTGCTGGACATATTATTCATTGCCGCTGTCGGTGTCCGTTCCTGGCTATATGCTGGCGTGTAGCAGGGAAGAAGCGGTGCCGACAGGCCGTTAAGGCCCTTTCCCAGTTCCCGGACATGTCTCCCGCATAATGGCCGCATTTGATGCGGGTATATTACGGGAGGCGGGGGAGAGGCATGGACGCGAGCGCTCAGGGCCTGACTGGCAGTATATTGTGGTGGACTAACATTTAAGCTCTCCAGGCTGCTTTTTGGATGATTGAGGGCAGCTTCCCGGTTCAAAGAGAGTCTGACAGTAAACAGTGCCCTGGTTTATCCGCCTTAAATGGACTTGAACAAATTTTTTCCCTTGATTCCGTAATAAGTTAAGGAAGGCTAAAGGGTTCTTAGGAAAAAATGGTCAAAAAGTTCTTGACTAATATCCCGGCCTGTGCAATCTGGTTTCAGGATGCAAATCATGCAAGCAACAAGGTGTTTCAGATGATCCGAAACCTGCAACTGATCCAGCGCCACGCGCAATTGAAGGAACTGGGCAGCCAGTTGAAGCTGGCTCTGCTCAAAGAGCTTATCCACGCCCCCGCGACCTGCCAGCAACTGGCAAATCTTTTTGACCAAAGCAAACAGAAAATTCACTACAACCTCAACCAGATGCTCAAAGAGGGCCTGCTGCAAATAGTTGAGCTCCCTTCCGGCGGCGGCCGCGAGGTTTATTACCGGGCCACGGCCAGAACCTATGTGCTGGACCTTTCCATCGGCCTGGAAAACAACGGCAACGTTCTGAACAGCCGAGCCATCATCAACGGCATCATGGAGCGCGACCACCACATCGACCTGGCCGGGATAGCGGCCAAACTGATCGACCAATCCTTCAAGCTGGTTCCCGGTGAGCGTTTGCTGATCGTGAGCGGCAAATTTAACTTCCCCCTGGTGGAAAAGCTGAAGCTGGAAGCCGGGCGGCGTGGGATTTTTTGCACCCTGATCTATCAGGATCTGGACGCGCTGAAAGCCAAATACGAGCAGTTTTCCCTGGCCGCTTTCAAGGCCGATTACGAAGACATGAACCGGTATCTGAAGACAGCCGACGTGTATCTGAACCTCAATGGCGAAGCGCGTTTCCTGCAACTGAAAGACCCGAAAAAGCTGGCTCTGCGCAACCGCATGCTGGAGCGGTCCAAACAGATAATCCGCGAACGCGGTGTCCGCGTTGCCATGATGCCCGGCCTTTTGCAGGACACGCTTTCCGAGGGTGCCATCGAGAGCGAAGTGCAATTCTGGCGAGCTCTGGACATCGATTATAAAAGGCAATGTTGCCAGACCCTGGCCAAGTGCCGCGAGCTGAGCGGAAAAGACACTGTAAGGCTGAGCGGCAGAAATAGTTCGCTAAAGTTTCGCATCGAGAAAATCGTGGCGGAATGCGGCTCCTTTGGCCAGAACGAATTTCAGTCGCCGGTGATAAACCTTCCCGGCGGCGAAATCCTGATGATTCCCAAAGCCGGCAGCATGAACGGAACTCTGGCCAGTGAAAGGATCCACGTTTTTGGCGAAGAGGTGCTGCGTCCCGTGCTGGAAATCGGCAACAACGAGATAGTCGGCTATCAGGCCCAGAAGGGAGCGGAACACCTGGCTCGGGCTTTGGAAAGCGGTGGCGCGGACGGACGCAAAGCCGCCCTGATCTGCCTCGGCACCAATGAAAACATCCATCTGGGCGACATCGACACGGCGCTCAAACATAAAAGCAGCGGCAATCTGAGCGTCTTTTGGGGCGACAACCGCTCCCTGGGGGGAGACGTTTCCGGCGCCTACGAATGGTTCATGCAAATCGAAGAACCGCTGCTAAGCTTCAATTAAAACGAGGTCAACATGAAGAAACTATTATTGCTTGCGGCCCTGCTGACAGCGCTGCTCCCGGTTTTCGGACAATGGCACATCGACGAGGATTTTGAAGGGATCACCACCCTGCCCTATGGCTGGACCTTCCACGACGACGGAGACGGCATGACCTGGCGCAACATTTACAACGACTCCCATGCCCACAGCGGAACGCGGGTCGCTTTTTGCGACAACTATTTCCCCAACCAGAACTCCGACTGGCTGATCACGCCGCAAATCACTGTGGCAGCGGGCGACAGCCTGATCTTCTGGACCCGCAGTTGGATAAGTACCGAACCCCTAAAGGTCTTCGTTTCCACCACCGGCACGGCGGTTGGCAATTTCAACACCCTGCTGGCGGATATTAGCGAAATCGGCACCAGCTATCAGGAGGTCCGGCTCAGCCTGGCACCCTGGACAGGACAGGCAATCTATATCGGCTTCCTCTGGGAATGCGAAAACTACGGCATCCTGATTGACGACGTGCGCGCGGGACAACCCGTGACCATACAGCCGGAACTCGATTTGCCGGAAAGCATTACGTTCTATCAGGGCGAAAGCCTAACCATGGACCTCACGCCCTATATCACCACGACAGACCTGAACACGGCTTCGCTTACCTGCAGTGGAGCAGTGAACGTCTCGGTGAGCATTAACGGGCTTTCCGCTGAATTTAGCTGCGCGAACTGGAACGGCACCGAAAACATCACTTTCACCCTGCACGACGGGACTTCCGGGCTCAGCGACAGCGACATTCTGAGCGTAATTGTGCTGCCGCCGCTGAGTGTCGATCTGGCTGTGACCGAAGTCCACAGTCCGATGGAGTTTCAATTCCTGAACCTGCCCTTCACACCTATGGTGACGGTTTCCAACGGAGGCATCAGCACTTTCAACGCTGAACTGGAACTGCTCGCCACCGTGCGCGATTCAAACAGCGCCACGGTCTGGAGCGGCCAGGCTTTCCAAAACGTCAACCTGCCTCCTGACGCCAGCGCTGAGATCAGCTTCCCCCAGGCCTGCACCATCACCGCGGAGGGCGATTACAGCATCGCTTTCGAGATCACCAATGCCGACGGCAACCCTGGCAACAACACATTGGTTTTTGGCTTCACAGTGGTGGAGCGCGTCACACAGGGCGGGCCGGACGCCTTTGGCTACAGCTACATAGACAGCAACGCGCCCGGTGGTCCGGTTTACGACTGGCAGGACATCAGCGCCACCGGCACTTCCAGCATCATGTATCAGGTTCCCACTTTTGCCGGTGACGACAACTTCAGCGAACCCATCCCGCTTGGATTTTCCTTTCCTTTCTATGGTTACCAGTACTCGCAAGCCTATGTGGACATCAACGGCGAAATTCTGCTAGCTGACAATACCTGGTACAACCCCTATCCCAGCCAGGGTTGGGACAACGACGGCAACATATTCAACTACGTGTATCCCATTCCCGGATACGCCCAGATGCCTGGCCTGATCGCTGTTTATTGGGATGACCTCTTTGCCGAGGAAGGCGTTTCCGACATTTATTTCCAGACCTTCGGCAACGCTCCGGAACGTTATACCATTATCCAGTGGAACAACCTCAGATTCGATGTTGGAACAGGCGGCAGCCCCTGCCTCAAGTTTCAGGTGATCCTGCATGAAAACGGTGAGATCGTGATGCAGTATCACACCACCCAAACGGGCCAGATCCCCGGCAATGTGCCCCACGCCAACGGACTTAGCGCCACTGTGGCCATCCAGAACGCGAGTGCCGACATCGGCTTGGTCTATCTGCGCGAAATTGTTGAGAACAGCGCCTATATGGGTGTCGAACCAGCCGGTAATCTGCTGCACGACGGACTGGCGCTGCGCTTCTTCAACGCCGATGACACCCAGCCGCCGGTGATCAGTCATGACCAGCCGGGCAACACTTTCAACCAGTATCCGGAGCTTACAGCCAACGTGATAGATTTTTCCACCATCAGCGAATGCGTTTTGTGGTTCAATCACGGCGACGGTTGGCAAAGCCTGGATCCTGCATCTGTTCAGGGCGCCACCTATAGCTACTCTTTGCCGGAGATCCCTTTGGGCAGTGAACTGCGCTACTATTTCAGCGCCTGTGATGAGCTGAACAATAACGCAACCCTGCCTGCCGGTGCGCCTGGCGAATGCTTCAGTTTCAAAATCCTGCCCAGCTCTGGGGCCACAGTGCTGCTGGCGATCTCTGGAAACCAGGATTACCAGCGCAATGAAATGCCTTACTACACCGAGCAGTTCGACTCCCTCAACCTCTCTTATGACGTTTATGACTGGGAGGAATACCCCTCCTGGGGCATCCCAAACCAGTATCATGCCGTGTTCGTCTATGCCGTAACCGGCAGCCAGGGAGGCCGTTCCGACAGCCTCAGCGTGGCGCTGATGAACTGGCTGGATGGAGGCACGATCGTTGCTCCGCGCAACGTTTTCATGGCCTCGGACGGCTGGGCTGCTTACACCCACCCCCATCCCAACGACAGTGTGATGCGCAAGCTTTTCAATGCCTATTTCCGTACATGTTATGTCCCCGCCGGTCCGGGCGGAGGCACCAACGGCCTGGCCGGGCCGGATGTGTACAATTATGAGCACGGGACCATCCTGCGCCGGGTTGATTCTCCCATCTGCACACCCAACACCGAATACAACGTTTATGCCAACACTCCGGACTGCATCTTCTTTTATGATGAATGCCCGGATATCTATGCTGACCAGGTTCAGTATCCGGATGTCGGAGCGGTTGCCGCCTTCACCTTTGAGGATGGTCCTGTGAACGGCCATGCGTATCTGCAAAACGGAGTTTGCGCCACAGCTTTGGAGCTGCCAATTTACCGCGCGTTCTACTTCAGTTTTGACTTTTCTCAACTCACCGACCCCACAGACCGGGCGGAATGGATGGCCGATATCGCGGCTTGCTTCAATCTCGAATCTTCAGCCGCTGACGATCCCGCCGTTCCGGAATTGGATGCTGGGATCTCCACAATCTGGCCAAACCCTTTCCAAGCCAGCTGCAACATCAGTTTTAAGACTGCCGCCAAAGGCCCTGCCAGGCTCGATATTTACAATCTGCGAGGCCAGAAAGTGCGCTGCCTCGCCGCCGGTGAATTTGCCAAAGGCAGCCATGACCTTGTCTGGAACGGCACCGACGACTTCGGAACTGCCGTGGCCAGCGGGATTTATTACCTCCGCCTGCAAGCAGGTGAATTGAGGCAAACCAGAAAGATAACCATCATCAGATAGGAGAAATCGCGCCGCCCCACGGGGGCAGGCGCGGCGAGCCTTCAACCTTAGTTACAACATCGCACACGAGGGAGCCTGAGCGCTCCCTCTTTTTTTATGGCTTGCTTTCAAACCGGGCCGGTAACACCTTGAGGTGGCATACGATAAGCGGTGGTTAGAATTGGCCGGGGATTCCGTGGTTAGATGAAGCAGTGCTGTCTGGCCGTTAAGGCCCTTTCCCGTGCCCCGAACCCGCCTCCCGCACAATGCCCGCATTTGATGCGAGAATTGTTCGAGGGGCGTGGGAGAGGAATGGAAGCGAGCGCTAAGGGTGTGGCTGGCAGGACATGGCAGTGGGCAGGCAGTTATGGCACTCTTTCAGATCAAGTGGTTGCGGGCGCCCAGCCATAAAACAGCCCGGAGAACTTTACCCACCCGGTTTCAAGAGAGCTGTTTTGTTTGATTTTGAGCTTGACAGCAAAATGGACATGAATCAGAATGAGTTTGAGCGAGTATCAAGCGCAGCAGTCACATCACGCGGACTTAAGACCACCGCGCGCGTAATAAGGATTGTTTATTACAAGGTTTCTTAACTCCAGGGAATAAGGAGACGAAGATGAAAAAAAGGTCTTTGCTGTTTATCACACTCACGCTAGGAATAGTGTGTCTTTCCGCCCAGAACCACATGGATCTGATGACCACACTATACGGCGAGTTTATTGGCAGCTATTTTGGCAGAACGGTAGTGAGCCTGGACTACAATGGCGATGGTTATGATGATCTGGTGGTAGCTTCCTCTCACTGGAATCCCACCGGTGTATACAACGAGAATATCAGGTATGGCAAGCTCTACTTCTATTGGGGTGGTCCCGGTTTCGATAATATACCGGATTTCGTGATCGAAGGAACTTATACACCACAGTTTGGAAATGCACCCGCACTCATTAATGCAGGAGATTTGAATGATGATGGCTTTGATGACCTGCTGGTTTGGGCCCACGGCACAACTTACAATCCCAATATAGATTGTTATCTTGGTGTTTATCTCGGCAGAGCAAATCCTGTAGCTACGCCTGACATTATCTGGTCTGCTCCGGGAGGAGTGAGTTTTACTGTTTTTGCACTAGGTGACATAAATTCTGACGGGAAAGATGATCTGTCGATAATGTACAGCTTATTTCACTCCAAACGTAGCACATACTATCTTTATATTTGGGATGACATCTTCGGCTCACCCTATCTGCTCCGCACAACGGACTGGTCATATCCTTGCTTAATGGGAATAGGCGATGTGAATGGAGATGGATTTGATGACTGTCACCTGAATATTCCTGTTAATCGGGACAATTATTCTAAGAAGCTGGTTTATTTTGGTAGCCAGAGCTTTCCCCAGGCAGATACCTTGGTTCTAAACGAATCCATATATGGCACAAACGCTAGAGCCTCAGCGCTAGGTGACATCAATGGCGATGGCTATGATGATTTTAGTAGCTACGGCTTGAATGTTCATCTGGGAGCGGATAATCTATCCTCGCTACCAAGCATTACTTTAACAACTCCGGAAATCTCTTGGGGTTATAATTACAATAAAGGTTTACGCATGGTCTATGGCGACTTCAATGGCGATGGCTATGATGATATTGTGGCTTCAGATCATCGCTGGAGCTATTTTGATGGTGATGTGGTTATCTGGTTGGGCGGGCAGAATGTTAACGGAACATATGACCTTCGATTAGTGCACCCACAGGTTGCTGACAATTTCGGTTATTCAAAAGCTACCGGCGACTTCAACGGCGATGGGCTCTCTGATATAGCAGTATCTGCTCCTTTCTTTTGGGACGAAGGTAGCGGCCACGATGTTACACCTGGCAAAGTTTATATTTACTCAGGGAATGCTTCATTGATAGATACGACAGTAAGCAATAATGATGAGCTTGCCCCAGATATCACAAACAGCATCAGATTATATCCTAACCCCATCCCTAGGAATGAGCCTTTAACTACCCTTAAGTTAATCAGTTCCGGAATCAGCAGACATGAGAGAATCACAGTGGAGATGTTCAATCTCAAAGGGCAGAAGATCAAGACTTGGGATATTGCTGCAGACAATCCTGGCAGTGGGGATTATCAGATAGATTGTGAGGGAATCGCTACCGGCATTTACTTCATCCTTGCAAAGCATAGGTCAGAAAGGCTGGGCAGCACGAAGCTATTAATCTATTAATGACCGGGAGAAACAGATGAAAAAGTTGACTGTGTTGGCTATAGTATGCTTATTACTAAGCTCTGTTTTATTCTCTACCGACTATCCTTTGGGCACTTTCTCTTTTATGGGGAACAAAGAGTGGGCTTACAACAACAGAGAGGCCTTCAACTCCTACATAGAACAGCTCGGATACAATACCAGCTTGATAGAGTTGTTTCCCACAACCTATCCTGCTATTGACGGCCCGGTAAGCTCCGATCTCGCAGGAGTTTTCAGCTCAATGCGAACGCATGGCCTAAATGCTGCCATAATGGATAAAACATACAGCCCCAGAGAGACCGGCTCAAGCTATGCATATACTACCGGTAGCTATATGAAATTCGAAGCTGAGTTTAGCGATTGGGCAGAAATCAAACCGGGTGACGGAAGCGCAAGCAACTATTGGTACGGGTCAAGGGAAACCAGGTATATGGTCAGGGATGTAAATGGTTTTAAGTCATTGGCAATACAACAAAGGGTTGGCGTCCCTGATGATGACGATGATTCATCCTATGGCTTTGTCTGGCGATGCGAAGCTGGCCAAGACCGGGCTGGATTCGCGTACGGTGATTTGAGATATCGCTGGAAGGGAAGACCTTCAGTATCGGGCGGCGATTCTTTGGATATCAGAATAGGGCAGGAGTTTATCTTGAAAAAGATCAATCCTCTGGAGACACCCAGTTCTTCCGACAAGCTGTACATCCGATACTCATTCAAGCTTGAAGGCATTGATTCCCTGGCTGATAATGATGGTATCCTGGTTTTCTCGATTGTGGGATATCCTTATGCCGGAGGAGGTCACGCTGTCAGTCCTGATTCCCTTAAATTGATTGTTGGGAATTCCGTAATCGGTAAAGAATACAATCTCACCAGATCGGCGTATGAAAGCCTTCCGGCTCATCCCGATTACAGCGGCTATCGATATCTGGATGTGGAAGTTAGCTATGCCGAACTCTTTTCCAAAAAACTGCTTGCGGATAACTCAGCTTGGAGTTACAGACTGGTGAATATCAATCCGAGGGTATATTGGCTTGGAAATTGTGATCTTTCCCTTGATTTCATTGAGATCAGAGACCAGTTCTATAAGAACATAGAATCCAATCCCGGCGTGTATGAGGCCGCGATTGCCAGCCGTATGTCATATCTGCAAAGTATTTATCAGCAAAACGGCTCTCCTGAATACATCTCCCATATGTTCACTTTTGATGAGCCCTATCAGCCTCAGTTCCGGTCATATCAAAAATTAGAAACTTCCCCTCAGCTCTCCGGCCGGCCGGAAAAGCAGTTCACTGCTGTAAATGTGAGAGGCTTCCGCCGGTTTCCTATTGGTATAGATCCCAATATTCCCAATGAGACAAAGTATTACAACAATGTGGAAGCTTTTATCAATGTGGCTAATCCAAAGTATCTGATGGTAAATCCATATCCGATCACTCCGGAAATACTCTGGAACGAAAGCACTTCTGATGAGAATCACATCCAGAACATTCTTGATGATTTTGTGCTGGATAAATATCGAGATGCCAAGATGCACTCCGACTCGGTGGACGGAGGGGAGTTCTATGCCTGTGTGCAAGCCATGGGTCATTGGAGAAATGGTAGTTGGAAGCAATACATCCTGCCTCCCCCGCAAACACAGGAGATGATGCAGTATCTGCCTCTGTGCTATGGTGCTGATGGGATATTCAATTATAGATTATTCGGTTATGTCGGCCACCCCAAACTGACCTCAGATGAATATGGAGCTCTTGTATCTGTAAATCTGGGCTCTCCCGAGATTAATCCTCCGACCTTTAACGCTATTCAAAAAGCAAATAAGAAAATTCAACAATACGGACCGATAATTACAAAGCTCGAATGGAAGGGGGCAAACACGATTATGCAGTTCTCTGCTGTCCCAGACGTCGAAACTTCTTCTCTGCACATTACAGGGATAGCAAATGCGACCCCGACCCTTTCAGGTCCTTATGGTTGTTATGTTCAAGCGGGATATTTCCTGGATAGTGATAACAATCCCTCCATCATGCTTGTTAACCGGAGAGCGAATTACTTCAATTCCAATGGCCTGGGCGATCCCGAAGATATTAGCATTGGTAATTACGATGCCTGCTTTCCAGCCTTCAATCCTCAGAAAGTCATGGTATCGATAAGTGAATCCGCGACTGCTCAATTTGGGGAATATGTGGCTCTATATGATGTTGCAAGCGATAGCCTGTATTTTGAAGAAGGTTGGGATAGAACGGTACAGCTTGGCCCAGGTGAGGGGAAATTCTTACAAATGTGCGGGACTTTGCCCAGTATTGTTACTGAGGATATCTCCCTGCCCCAGAAGTCTGTTCTCGCAGGGGAGATAACACTCACCCAATCCAGTGTTGTGCAAAATCAACCCAAATCCACGCTCATTTTCACGCCGGGTACTCATATTACGTTACTCAGCGGGACTGTTTTGAATCTGGCAGGAGCAATTACTTTTGGCGATGGAGTTCACTTCTGTATTGAAGACAGTGCTTCCGTGAATATTTCGGAAGCAGATTGTGAATTCAAAGGAACACTATCCATCGAAGGAAATGGTTGTTTCAATATCACCAACAGTACGTCCGGTGGCTTATCCCTCAAAGACCGTTGAATAAGTGTTCTCGAGCTGCTATTGGGGTGAGTTCACCTTATTCTACATAAACTTGGAAGAGAGTCAAAAAGATTTGGTCTACTGGACTACCCAATCGGTTTTAAAGTGAGCCAAGAAAATGGTCCGCAAGGTAGAAATTGCCAGGCAAAAGAGGAGCTTGAAGACAGCGTCAGGGCTGTTCGTTCAATCCTTGTTTTGCTAATCCGGTGTAGACAGCTTCCAGTAAGTTTTCCTGAGATTCCCAATTATAGACTTCTTTGGTCAGACGCATGCCGTTTTCCCCCATTTTGCGGGCTTCGCCAGGGTTTGCGATCAAGTATGCTATTGCGGCGCGTATCTGATCTACATTTGCAGGATCCACGCAGATGCCGCATTCATTTTGCTCAATTATTGTTTTATAGATGGGAAAATCGGGAGCAATCACGGCAATGCCGCCAGCCATATACTCAAACATTTTTGTGGAAAGTGACTCAATGTAGTTGGGGAGTCTTTGTACCAAAACTAACCCAGCCAGGGATTTGCTGATGATCTGCAATACTTTAGTCCTGTCAACATAGCCATATTCCTTTACCTTCGACCAACCGGGCAGAGCTTGTAACGTTTTCCTGTAAGATTCCGGTTCGTAATCTCCGGCAAGATGAAGCAGGCAATCAAGTGGCTCAATTGCCTGCATGAGTTGGGAGATACCCCGTTCCGCGACGATATTGCCGATATAGACGATTTCTGAACAAGCAAAATCTTGAACACGGGCCGGCATGTTATCCCACTCGCCAAGTTTGGGATAGTTGTACAGAACTGCAGTGCGATTACCCAAGTCAAACTGGGAATCGATGTGTTTTGTCGCGGAGGTAACAAAATCCAGTCTTTTGACCACAAAGTCTTCCAATATCCCAAAGGCTTTGGATAACAACTTCGCGTATTGCGGCTTTATATATTCTTTATGCAGGAATAAATCGCGGTAGCTTTCATGGGAATCATAGACAATCCGCGCTTTACTAACAAGTTTCATGGCCAAAGCGAGGGGTAGCAGCTCCGGATCATGGAAAACAAAGATGTCGGCCTTGATTGAACGCAATTCCCTAAACATCCTGACAGGGGCCTTCAGCATGCGTTGGAAACGGCCTTGGTAGGCGCCAATATCGCGGATGCTGATCCCTTCATCCACGCTGTCTCCCTTGCCATCCGCAACACAGAATAACACATCAAAGTGCCTTTTTTTGAGGCTGATACACTGCTTGTGAAAGATGCGGTTGTCATGCCGTGGATGAACTGTACTAACGTTGCAGACTTTTACAGACATCTCTAGTTCCGTGTAATACTTTTATATATAGTGAAGTAGCTATTCACCACACTATCAATTGAATACTTGGATTCAGCCAAGCTGCGAATCGCAACACTGTCGTAGGAAGACCACTTGGCATCCAGTTCCTTAAGCCCTTTGGCAAGCTCTTCAGAGCTACCTGGCGCAACCAGTAAACCTGTTTCTGAAGTGACGATCTGTTCCGGTCCGCCGCATCTGGTGGATAGCACTGGCAGTCCACAAGCCATCGCCTCAATCAACACGATGCCAAAGCTTTCCCGCAGGCTGGGCAAGACCAGCGCGTCGTAACTTGGCAATTCCCGCTCAAGTTGCTCTGGTGTGTATATACCTTTTAGTTTTATGCTATCCTGCAATCCAGACTGATCTATCATGTTTTGCAAATGAGGGCGATAGGAGCCTTCCCCAATGATGTCAAGCGTGAAACTCCAGCCTTGCAGCTTTAGCAGGGAGATGGCCTCTATCAGATACTGTATGCCTTTGGTGGGAATGAGGTTAGCTACACAGACCAGATATTGCAGTCTTTCTCTGCCAATCTGAGGCTGGAAGCGGCTAAAATCCAATCCATTTGGTATTAACGTGGCTTTTACATTGGTTTTTTTCAATAACACACTGGCGCTATATTCAGATACGGTTGTTACCGCAGCAGCAGAGCGATAAGCTTTCTTCAATTGTGACTTTAGCCAGAAGTTGTCCAGGGTCTCGGCCAGCAAGCCTCTGTGCTCCGTCAAAACATACTTAATCTTCAATACCCGGGAAATCCACATCGCGGCTATACCATCCGGATAGGCAAAGTTCACGTGTATCAAGTTGATATGCCATTTTTGGTGGATTCTTCTGATCGTTTTGATAGACAATAGAAATTCAACAAACCCAATCAAAGGCGTCAGCAGTCTCTTAGGCAGCAGCAAGTATCTTGGACGATACACTTCAACCTGCTTGTTGCCTATCATTACAGTATCCAGCGCATGGATTCCTCCATGGTAACGATACTTGAATTCCAGCCCAAAGGGCACTGGCGCAACCACCTTATAGTTGTGTTCTGCAGGGTAATTCTCAAGCAGTTTGTAGTTAAAGATACCCATTAGCGGTTCCAGTTTGTTGGGAAAGCTAGAACCGAATAGCAGTATATTCATCAGGTTCACTCAGATCTAAAAAGCATCATTATGTCCCGGGACAAGCAATTGGATGTCTTTTCCATAATGATAGGGGATTCAACAAAACCGGTTATTGGGGGTAATTCGCCAAGCGCAGAGTTGGATAACATTGCTGAAGCATTTGATGATATTAAGCGCATAAGTAATATTGAAGTGTCGTTTCTGGACAGGTCTTCAAACTTGGATATCGCATCATGCAAACACAAACAACACTATCTTGCCTGGAATCTTGTCCTGACCGGGATCCAATAGAAGCTGCCCGATAACAAACGTTCAAAGCCCTTGCCTGTAAGTGAGCAAGCTTCCCAGAAATAGGATTGGCGTTTAGGGGGTTCATATCCGTTTATATAACTCTTATAGTCATTTTCTCTTCATCGCGTCCAATTATTGTCTGCCCCATTTTTGTCAATGCTCATGTAAACTGTCAATAAAAAACTCAAATTGTACCCACTTAAACTAATGACGCTAACGCATTTTCGTCAAGTAAGATAGCAGGGAGCAGCTACATTCTTGTGAGCTTGGACAATCTCCCGCATCCTGCAGACTTGATGGTGCTAAACTTTAAAGAAAAGAACACAGAGAGGATAGTCACTGTTACTTGATGTCCTTGGCTTAAATATGAGTTGATTTGGCTATTTGAAGTTTTGACGATTGGATTTGCATTTTCAGTGATGACGTTCAAAACAGCTGTGACCTATTACGTACATCAATTTCCTTGACATTAAACTAACTCTATATTAGAGGATTTAATTGAATCTTAGTGATGATTCCATTATCTCAGCTATCTAAAGAAATAAGTGGAGGAACAAGAAGATGCCCATTCGCATGGCAGCAGCGGCAATACCGGTCATCAAAGACCCGTCTCAAGCATCACGCACGTTAGAACGGCATATTGAAGCGGCGCGGAAAAGGAATTGCGCCCTGATAATATTTCCGGAAGCGATCATCGGGGGGGTGGATATCAGCGGCGATTTTGCTTTG
>JAAYWB010000004.1 GCA_012516855.1 Candidatus Cloacimonadota bacterium | reverse complement strand
GTCTGGTAGTTTTTTGGTTTAAACCATCAAAACAAAGAGTGGGATCCGGCTCAACCTTTTTCTTCATTAGGCTCACCCTATTTTACACCAACCTTTGAGACACTACCAAATGAAGTTGAAACTATCTTGGAAGATAGATGTTGGAACCTTAATGATCAACAGATAGGCATCTACAGGTTAACTTACGGTAACTCTCTAAAAATGGAAGCTGAATATAAGTATAGCTTTCATGATACATCAGGAGTATTCGAGCCTGATCCACATACAACCGATCCTATTGACGAAACTGAGGAAGGCGATACTGGCGTGGGTGATTACTACAATTACATTTTTGCTCATGCTGCAGCTTGTGGATATAGACCACCAGTTCAAGGGGCTCATTCAAACAAGTACGCTTGGCGTTGTGATGAAGGATTAGGTCACGTTGCAGGACTTGCATTATCAAACCCCAGATTTCGCTGGACAGTCCCAAATCATCGATATCCCAGATCAATAGGTAACGATCTTAAGTTCTACAGTGAAGCTATTAATTACAACAGATTGTATTTAACGGTTGCCATGAAATTCGATAGCCTTGCTGTCGGGGAAGAAGTTGCCACTATAAGGCTGAAAGTATTAAAGAATGTTTTAGATAACGACAACCAGTACATGGATTATACAATTGACCCCGATAATGATAAATATTACGAGTTTCAACTGCATCCTGTCAACCCAGAAGTAGGGACAACAATCTATAATAATGCTTATAGTAGCGTTCCGAGAGATGATGAAAAGTATGGAAGAAACATACTATTTGAGTACTACATTGAGTTTCCTGACCCTAATGTTCATAACAATACGGAATCTGATTATGACAGTCTGCTGGTCCGTAAAAATCCTGGAGATTACTTCCGCCATATAAATCCCGAAGTTTACTGGCATGGCAATGGACGAATGGAAATAGACTACATTGTCTTAGAAGACTATTATCATCGTCAAGCAAGGTTGAAGTTAAATGAGTCTCCCAATGTAGACATGGACATGTTAGCTATGATGGACGCAAGATTGGCACAGATAAGATCCCTCATGAACAGCAATAACATTCGTTACTTCTATACTAAAGATGAACCATTCCAGGGACAGTTTTCAATGTATGATAAAGTAGAGAGTTACTTGGAAAATAATTATGGCCTGGATAACCTGAAAATAATCACGGCAGTTAACCTTAATGATTGTAACATAATTAAACCAAATGGTAATCAATATAATCATTACCTAAATTTTTTGTCCCGGGCAAAACCCAAGACCATTGCAGTGGATGCTTATCCTCTTCAGGAATGGAACAAGAATGAACTTATCCAATGGAACAATGAAATTGATTCGTTGTCAGTACAGAAATTGATAGATAATATAGTAACAAATACATACAAGAAGATAGCTAAGGCAGTCAGGCACAACATCAAACCAACTGTTAGGGAAACTGAAATTGTCTACATACCCCAAATATTCGGGGAGTTTGTCGTAGACTCATCAGATGATGTTGACTATTGGAGATATTTTAAGCCCCCCAGGAGTATGAATAAGTGCCTACAGCTCTTACCCCTCTGTTATTCGGCAGATGGCATTTTGGATTATGTCCTTCTTGCCGGTGATGACCCACATGGAGAAACTGGTTCACAATATCGTATTCTGGCGCCTTTAAAATATTCACTTGGCTACAATAACATACGCGTTCCAGATGATGACTCATCTTTTGAAAACTTGACAGAAGCAAACAGTAAAATTGCTGTATATGGACCCTGTTTAAAAAAACTCCATTGGATTGATGCAGACTGCTTGATGACCAATGGTGGCAGTGAAGGAGTTGCTGTAAGTCCTTTCTTATTAGATGATCTTAGGGTGCTTGGTCCCGATTCTCCATCTGGTGAATGTAACCCTACGCTTCCATGGATCTTCTATGATGGCTTTGTGCAATGCGGTTACTACAATGATGACCAACTTTCTCCAAGTTTTATGTTGGTCAACCGCCGTGCTGTTAAACGAATTGAAAACGAAAACACAGTCGTACAACTGCCTGTGGATAGTAACTTTCAAGATGTACCCAGTCAAACTGTAGTTTTTGTACCTTCTATAGAAGCAGAAGGTCATTTTGGAACTCATATATGTTTATTTGATCCTTATGATGGACAGGTGTTTAGAAAGGAGGGAACAGACATTAGAGTGAGTATAGGCCCAGGCGACGGTAAACTGCTTGAGATGTGCGGCACTCTTCCTCAAGAGGTATCGGTGAACTCTATTTTATCAAATAAATCGGTAATAACTGGTACTGTAAGCATTCTGCACGGTGTCAATGTTGTAACTGATAGCGGCACAACAACAAGAATACTAAGCAATTCTGTGATAAATGTAGGGGATGGTGCGTCATATACGTTACGAGGTGATGTTATCATAGAAGATGGGGCTAGCATCATTGTATCTCAGAATGGCAGCCTGATACTTGACAATGCCGTATGTACATGGGGTCAAGGTTCAAAAATCGAAGTAAATGGAGGGTTACTTACTATTAATGGTGGATCAATGAATAATTATGATAGTTCACCCAGATGGGCAGGTATTCGGGTAAATGAATCAAGCCTGGTTACTATCAACAATGCCATCATTTCAAACGCGGATTACCATACAGTGATCAATTCCAACCTGTTTATCTCCAATAGCTGCTTTAATATTCCAGAGAATTCATGGGGACTGTTGCTCGAGAATAGAGTTACGGGATATCAGACTGAGATTGTCAGCACGGAAACCAACAGAGGGTTTTACGGAACATCGAATCAAACATCCAAAGGTATTCGTCTTGATAACATGAAAAACCCAGTTTACATCAGCAACATTGATTTTCAAAACCTGTCCTACGGGATATACAAATCTTCAATTCCTTGTGCTACAGATTCGATTTCAGAATGTCGCTATGTCAATTGCGATATAGGTATACAACTTTATAACAATAAAAATTACGCATATATCAAACAGTGTACCTTCACCAACACTCGGACAGGCAAACAAGGAACTGGAATGTATCTTATAGCCTCATCTCCGACTATATCCAAAAGCAACTTCCGTAATTTGGAACAAGGTATATTCACCGAGTGTTCTCTTCCCAGTGGCAACGATAATGAATCAAGTTTTTCCGAATCTAACTTTTACAAGTGTGAAATCGGAATTGAAAGCCTAATCTCTAATCATCGGTTGAATGCAAACTACTTCAATCGCAATAACTCAGGCATTGTCAATCATGCTGGCTCAAATCTGAACCTAAGTTACAATGCGAATAATGTCTTTATGAATCATAGTGACAATATCGTTTTCTACGATACCATGCCCTATGAATCTACGATTCAGCTATTCACTGGACACAACGATTTCTATCATCTTTCAGATAATTCCACGGGTATTAATGCCATAGATTTCAGCTTCGATTCCAACTATTATGACTTCCCAGTAACTCCAGACTTCAAAATCGACGCCAGTAAAAACTGGTTCCAGGACAATCAGGTCACTTTTAATGATCCAGCCTATGTTGACTATGTCTATATAGACAGATATGATCCATCACCTTCCATGCCAGCACCGCCTCATGAAGGTGACAGACTTTTCATAGCTCTCGGGTATGAGTCTCAGGAAATGTACGAGTTGGCAGCACTAACCTACAAATCTATCATCGATGAACAATTAGAAGAAGAGAAAACATACGTAACGACTGCTATCGACGGCTTGTATCGCAGCACAATGATGATTCCTAATCCAGATTTTGAACTGACAGACTATTTCGACACAAAAGCTATTCAATACGCTATTGATAATCCAAGCCTAAGTGCCCTCATCAAGGAATACCTGACTAAAGTATTCGTGCTTAATAAGGACTTCCAGGCTGCCGTTGATCTCATTCAACTTCGCATTGACAACCCTGTCAGTGAACTTGATTCGTTAAGAGCTGTTTTGGGTTTGGAAATTGTACTTCAACTGGCGGCAATGGAGGATGATAAGCGTCCGCTTACGACTAAATATACCCAATATCAGTATCCAGATATACATGTGTTTGATGTGATGCATAGAGAAAATTGGGAAAAATACAACCGAGTTTTACATCAAAACGATCCGGAATATGTGTCTAATATTGCACCGATTCCTCTAATCCAAAGTAATTACCCAAATCCGTTCAACCCTTCAACAACGATAGTATTCAGTATCCCCGAGACCGAGAAAGTCATAGTGTCTATCTACAATATTAAAGGTCAGAAAATAAAGGACTTGCTCAATACTGAAATGAAGCGTGGTAATCATAGGCTGGTTTGGGACGGTAAGGACTCAAACAATTGTTATGTGGGTTCCGGTATCTACCTTATCAAGCTGGAATCGGGAGGCAAAACCTCGATTCGGAAGGCAATGCTTATGAAGTAGCAGGATAATCCCATCTATAATGAACGAGCCCGAATGATATGATTTGGGCTCGTTTTCATAAAACATATTATATGCTGTTTCTGCACTTCCCAAAACCTTTGCGTAATACTAAATAGAACCGCATATCAGAATAGACTCAGGATAAAAGAATAGACTCTGAATAAATTGAATCCGATTCTTCACCTTACCCAAAGGATTATGTACTTAAATTTTTGACAAGTTTCCGCAATGAGCTGATCTGATCGAATCAGGGCAAGTGAAAATCATGCTGGTGTAAAAAATGGGGGAATGCCAGAACCAGCTTTTGCTTGACACGAACGGCCTCTGAAACTTTTTGAAACACAATTAATCTTTCCAAGGAGCTTTTCCATTGATGGAAAACCATCGGCTCGACAAGCATCCGATCCTCTCCGTCCCGGAGCGGGAGGATGTTCTTTTCACTTTCAACGGCAAGCCCCTCACCGCCAAGCAGGGTGAGATGATCTCCTCCGCTCTCATTGCGAACGGGATCAGCGTTTTTGGCCATCACCACAAGGACGGCAGCGCCCAGGGCATTTTCTGCGCCAACGGCCAGTGTGCCAAATGCACAGTTATCGCAAACGGCGTGGCCGTGAAATCCTGCATGACCCTGGTCACCCCCGGAATGGAGGTCCGTTCCGCAGAAGGCCTGCCCGCCTTGCCGGAAAGCCCTGTCATTGTGCAGCGTCCCGCCATCGAACAGGTCGCCTGCGAGGTTCTGATCATCGGCGGAGGCCCTTCCGGACTTGCCGCGGCCATCGAACTGGGCAAACACGGCATCGATACTTTACTTATCGACGAAAAACACACCCTGGGCGGCAAACTGGTTTTGCAGACCCATAAATTCTTCGGCAGCGAGGAAGACAGCCACGCCGGAGTGCGCGGACACGACATCGGCAAGCTTCTGGCCGCCGAGGTGGCTACCCATCCCTCTGTGAAGATCTGGCTGAACAGCACCGCCCTCTTCATTTTCAGCGACAAAAAGGTTGGCATCCTCAAGGATGGCATTTACAAGATAATTTCACCCCAGAGGATTCTGAACGCCGCCGGGGCCAGGGAAAAGTTCCTCCGCTTCACCGGCAACAATCTGGCCCGGATTTACGGAGCGGGCGCTTTTCAGACCCTGGTGAACCGCGACCTCATCCGCCCCACCAACCGGCTCTTCATAATCGGTGGCGGCAACGTCGGCCTCATCGCCGGCTATCATGCCCTGCAAGCCGGAATCGAGGTGGTAGGCTTGGCTGAAGCCATGCCCCGATGCGGAGGCTACAAAGTCCACACGGACAAGCTCAAGCGTCTCGGCGTGCCCATCTACACTTCCCACAGCATCCTCAGCGCCAATGGCACCGAAACCGTGGAGAGCGTAACCATCGCCGAGGTGGATGATAAGTTCCGGATTAAGCCCGGCACGGAAAAGAGCTTCGCCTGCGATACCATCCTGATCGCCGTGGGCCTCGATTCGCTTTCCGAATTCACCCAGGAAGCCATGGAAGCCGGAATTCCGGTTTACGCTGCCGGAGACGCGCTGGAAATCGCGGAAGCTTCCTCCGCCATGTTCAACGGTAAAATCGCCGGACTCACAATCGCCAAAGACTGCGGCCACGAGGAAATCGGGCCTGTTCCAGCGGACTGGCTTGCCAAAGCCGAGGTGCTCAAATCCCATCCCGGCCAAATCAAAGGCTACCAGCAGGGCCTGCCGGAAAGCGGTGTTTTCCCCGTTATCCACTGCCTTCAGGAAATCCCCTGCAACCCCTGCACAACGGTCTGTCCCACAAATTCCATCCGCACCGAGGACGGCAGCCTGCTGTCCCTGCCAATTTACGACGGCGCATGCATCGGCTGCAACAAATGCCTGCTGATCTGCCCCGGCCTGGCCATCACGCTGGTTGATTTCCGCCAGGATCCGGAAAACCCCACCGTCACCGTTCCCTACGAAATTATCAACCTGACCAAACAAACTGGCGACACCATAGAACTTGTGGATATCGACGGCAATCCGTTGGGTGAATATCCTATAAACGCCGTTCTGGACATGCCAAACCGTCATACCCAACTGATAAAGGTAAAGGTCCCGAAGGCCATCGCCAAACGCGTCGCCTCCTTCAGGGCGCAACCCGCGGAAGTCGGCCAAGCCCTGCCCCAGCTGGTGATTCCGGAGAAGTTGGCTGACGATTCCATGATTTGCCTCTGCGAAAGGGTGAGCGTGGGCGAAGTGCGCCGCCTCATCCAAAGCGGCATCACCAACCTCAACCAGATCAAAGCCATCACCCGCGCGGGCATGGGGCCCTGTGGCGCCAAAACCTGCGATACCCTCATCCGGGGCCTCCTGCGCGAAGAGGGCATCCCGGTGGAAAATGTGGTCCCAAACACCAAACGCCCCGTTTTCGTGGAAGTTCCGCTGGATAAGTTTCCTGATGGAGGCAGCGATGAGTAAAAGCTATGACATCGTGATCATCGGAGCTGGCTCTATTGGAGTTCCAGCCGCTCTGGAGCTTGCCTCCAAAGGCCTGAAGGTGCTGGTTCTGGAAGCTGAAAGCGCCCCCGGGCAGGGCAACAATAAAAAAGCCATCGGCGGCGTGAGGGCCACCCACAGCGATTTTGGCAAGATGAGCGTTTGCCTGCGCTCCATCCAGATCCTGAGCGGTTGGAAGGAACAATACGGCGAAGACATCGGCTGGATGAGCAACGGCTACAGCTATCCCGCCTACACCGAAGCGGACGAAAAGATACTCAAGGACCTGATGCGGGTCCAGCTTGGATTCGGCCTGCACATACGCTGGGTCGGCCCGCAGGAATACAACGAACTGGTGCCTGGCATCAACATGGACGGCCTGCGCGGTTCCACCTATTCAGCAGAGGACGGAAGCTGTTCGTCCTTGTTGACGGGTTCCGCTTACTATTTCCATGCCCTCAGAGCCGGAGTGGACTTCCGTTTCGGCGAAAAGGTGCTGGGCTTCGAAATGTCCGGCGATAGAATTGCCAAAGTTCGCACCGACAAAGACAGCTACACGGCTGGAACCGTGATCAACGCCGCGGGCAACCACGCCCGGGAAATTGGCGCCATGGCCGGGCTCGATCTGCCCGTGCATCCAGACAACCATGAAGCGGGAATCACTGAACCCGTCGCCCCCTTCATGGGTCCGATGGTGGTGGACATGCGCAAGCGCCCCGGCTCTGCCAACTTCTACTTTTACCAGAATCACGAAGGGCAGGTGGTTTTCTGCATCACCCCCGATCCACCCGTCCTGGGCATCGACAACCGCAGCACCTCCAAGTTTCTGCCCCTCTGCAGCAAACGCATGCTGGAAGTCTATCCCCGCCTCAGGCATCTGAAAGTGCGCCGCACCTGGCGTGGACAGTATCCCATGACCCCTGACGGTTTCCCCATCGTGGGCAGGGTGGGCGCCAACCTTGTCAACGCCGTGGGCATGTGCGGCCAGGGATTCATGCTGGGCCCCGGACTGGCAGAACTGCTCGCCCGAATCTGCCTGGATGAACTCACTCCCGAAGACCTCCGCGAACTGGAGAGCTTTGATCCTAACCGTGATTTCAGTGGCATGGAAGCCTTCAAATAGGGCTCTCCGCGAGGCTTTACTGGTCCTTAGCGGTCGCGTCCATCCCTCTCCCCCGCCTCCCGCGAGATACTCGCATCGAATGCGGCTATTATACAGGAGGCGCGCAAGTGACTAAAGACAAGGCCTTAACGGCCAAATGAAAAAGAGCGGCCGGATTGGGCCGCTCTGTGCTATTATCTGGCTCTGTTACTTGCTTACTTTCTGATGCGTCCTGTTAGCTTGCGGAAAATATCCAGGGGTTGCTCCTGCTTTTCTTCTTTTTCGGGCTTCTCCTTTTCGTTGGGCTTGGCTTTCTCAACCGAGCCGCTCTTTCCGTTGCTGGGAGTAGAATTAGGTTTGACTTTTTCAGTTTTGTCGTTGTTCCCGACGCTGGGAATGTAAATCGGCTTCTGTTTTTCCACTTTGATGCCGCCACCGGTGTTTCCGCTCGGACGGGATTTCTCGGTAGAAACACTGCCCGGAGTGGGGTAGTTGCCCCCGCTACCGAAACCGCCACTGGGAGGGGTGTATCCGCCGCTGCCGGGATCGGAACCGTGACTGCCGCCATGTCCGTCGCCGGGAGGGGTGATTCCGGAATCGTTTCCGCCTCCACCTCCGCCATGACTACCGGGATGGCCTCCGCTACCTCCGTGGCTGCCAGGATGTCCTCCACCACCGGGAGGGTTGACCCCTCCGCCGCCATGGCTGCCGGGATATCCGGGATGGCCGCCGTGACCACCGCCGGGAGGGGGACTGGGAGGAGTCCAGCCTGGAGGATGAGGCAGATAGCCGCCGGGAGGGGGCGGATACCAATAGTAGCCTGGATAGTAATAATAATACACGGGGCGGGGCCGGTAGTAGTTGTAGGCATAATAGTTGCAGATATTGATGTAGCTACCACCCCTGTCGCGTTTAAGCCGGAAATTGAAGACCGTGGGATAATCCAGGGCCATCCTCTGGCTCGAGTAAAGGAAAGGCACAAACAGATCCTTTTCGATGGGAATGTAACCTTCCTTGCTGATGATAACCCTGATCACGCGGCCGGGGATGCCTTCCCTTAGCTCCATGTATTCATCCATGAAGACCGGATAGACGGGACTGGGCGTGGAACAAAGGTAGAGGTCTATCTCGGAAAGGTTCACGTCCGCGCCCTTGGGCGAGGTTTTGATCTGAAACGCGCCATAAAGGTCATAGGCGCTTAACAGGCCCGCAGTTAGAAGCAGGCAGACGACGAGCAATAATCTGGTTTTCATTTTTTCCTCCCTTGGGAGTTATATTTCTATAGTTTATACAAGGCTAATCCCAAATCCTGCAAAAAAAGATCGTTTTAACATCTGGAAAACGAAGGGCGGAACCGCAGCAATCCAAGGCTGGGACAGATGAAACACGAACCACGCCAAGGATCGGTCACATAATAATCCGTTTTTAATAGATGCAATATTCAAGCCATAACTCCGTTTGTCAAGGGCAAAAAAAAGCCACCCCCGGGAGTTGGAGGTGGCTGTTGAGGGAGGTTGCGTGAGCAGCAGAGAGCTTCACACTCAGGGTCTGGGATGGCCGGCGTGTCCGCCGGAAGGTGGTTTGTGACCCGGTCCGTCATCGTCGTGGCCATGACCGCCATGGTTGTTTCCGTGTCCGGGTTTGGGTCTATGGCCGTGACCGTGACCGTGGCCATGCCAACCGTGACCATGTCCCGGGCCGGGCCAGGGATCGATAAAGTAATAATGGGTGTTGTGGTTCCAATGCGGCCAATGGGGATGGGGATGCATCGGCTGCCTCTGAAGGTCGAAATGGAAGACGGTGGGATTGCGCAGGGCATCCCATTGATACCTGGCGTTGTAGGGAACGAAGATTTGATAGCGTATCGGAATGTAGCCCGGTTTGGAGATCAGAAGGTCAAAAACACGGCCGGGAACGCCCCAGTTATAGGTCATGTATTGGTCCATTGTGATGGGGATGGCTTGGCTGGGAGTGGACCCCAGATATTGATTGGTACCATACAGAGTGATCGTGGCGCCTATTGGCTCGGTGTAGATCTGGAAAGCGCCGAAGATGTTCTGGGCGCTGAGCAGTCCGGCCATCAGGGTTAGGCAGGCGATCAAGATGAGTCTCGGTTTCATGTCTTCCTCCTTGGGATTGGATGATTCTACAGATAATACCTGCCCAGCCAAAAATCCTGCATACAAAAAACCGGCCTGAATACCAGGTTAAGGATTCGGGCGCGGTTTAACGTATTGTTGTTGTGGCGCTTAGAGGTTCTCGATATTTTTCAGGGCTTTGGGCGCGGTGGCGGTAGAAACGCCCTCCAGGGTCAGATAAGCCACCATCGGAGAACCGCTTGCATTCCCGGCTTCATCCACCCGGAAGAGCTGAACCGGGATGCGGATGGGAAGCTCGTTCTCATGGGAGATGAATTTGCCTTCGGCATCCTTCTGGAAGGGATTCTCATAGAGCCAGGCAAGGCCAATGGCGGCATTTCCGTCCTCCGTGTTCACATTCCGGCGTTTGGAACCGAGAGCCAAACGTTGCTCCAGTGATAGATTGGGGGAGTTGATGCTGGAAGTCACTGTGCCGAGGCAGATACCGTCCTTGAAAACCCGGCGGTTCGTGGCGATGCCTTCTGATACAAAGAGGATCAGGGCTTTGCGGGGATTAGCCGCGAAACCCTTTTCCAGAGCGGCCTTTCCCATAAAGTCCGGTTTGGTCATATCTACCGCAGCGTCGAAGAGCGGAGCGTGGATGGGATTGTGCTCAGGGTCATACTCGCTGCCCATCAGAGGCAGACCAAAGGGACCAGCGGAAATGCGGTTTTCATCACGGCCGCCAAGGCCAACCAGCAATCCGCCCAAATCCAAAGCCAGGCTCACGATCTTTTTAAAATCCTCCGCCGCATTGGCCACGGGCAGATAGAGTTCCCAGCCCCAACGATTGGTGTAGCCGGTGCGGCTAATCAGGTAGCGGGCACCGTTGCGCTCGAATTTATTGAAGGTGAAGAAGCTCATGTTCTTTTCCGGGTTATTGCGGTTTTTGAGCACTTCAGCGCCGTAAATCTGTTTGATAAGCTTGTAGGAGAGAGGGCCCTGGATGTCCACTTTCACCAACTGGTCTGAAATATCGGTGGCTTCCACCTCTTCCCCATCCAGTTTGCAGGCCATGATGCGGTCGATGTCAGCGATCAGTTCCTGGCCGTTCACATTGTCAGTGATGTCGTGACCGGCGTTGATCACGGCAATGAATTCCGTTTCCGAAAGGCGCATGAAGATCATGTCATCCTGCACTCCGCCTTGTTCGTTCAGCAGCAGGGTGTATTTGCATGCGCCGATCTTCATGTCGCTCATGCGGCCTGCCAGGGCACGGTCCAACAACGCGGGAGCGTCCTTTCCGGTGAAGAGGATCTGGCCCATATGATCGATGTTGTAGATAGCCAGATTGTTGATGGCGGCTGCCTCATCCAATACGGAGGTGAGGTAGTTCACCGCCATGCTGTATTCGCCAAAGTTGCTGCGTTTGATATCCTGGAGGGGCAGGCCCTTCTTTTGCGCCAACAGGGGCAGATACCAGTTTTCCTCTAGTTCGTAGAGAAAGGTCCTACGCGGCGTTGCCGGGAAATCGAATCCTAATTTAGCCATGTTTGACTCCTTGTATGTATTTTATATGTTATCTCTGAAAACTATGCGCCCGTCCAGCATGGTGAGCAGCGCCGACGCTTCCAGCCAGTAATCCGGAGGAAGTGCCGTGAAATCCCGCAGGACGATCAGGTCCGCCACCTTGCCCGGAGTGAGGGAACCTGTCCAGCCTTCCGCTCCGGATGCTTTCGCCGCGCCCAAGGTGTAGGCATAGATGGCCTCATGTGCGCTGATGCGCTGCTCCGGCAACCAGGATGGCTCACGCGGGTCCAGATTCTTTCTGCGTTCCACAGCGCTGTAGATGCCAGAGAAGGGACTGATCGTCTCGATGGGGGCGTCAGAACCGAAACTCACCGGTATGCCGGCGTCGAAGATTGACCTGAAACTATAGGCCTCGTTTTTTATCTGGCACCAGTGGTCTTCTATCATGTCCACATCGTTGGCCAAATGCACGGGCTGGATGGAGCAGCAGGCTCCGCATTCCTTCAATAGTGGGATATCCTGAGACCGGATGGACTGCAAATGCTCGATCCTGAAAGGGCTTGGGGGCTTTATTCCGCTTTGACGCAAGCGCAGCAGGGCCTGAATTACAGTGAACACAGCGCGGTCGCCGATGGCATGGACCAGGCAGGAAAATCCGTGTTCCGCGGCTTGTTTGGCCAGGGCAAAGATCTCTTCCTCGCTGTGGCGCAGGATGCCGCGATTGCCTTTTGAATGGGGATATTCTACGAAAATCGCACCTGTCTGTGAACCCAGGGAACCATCAGCAAAAAGCTTTAAGCCGCCCAGGCGAAGCCAGTTGTCGCCGCTGCCTGTGTGCTGGCCGGAATCCCGAATGCCAGGGAACTCATCCAGATAGAAATGACGGCAGACCCTCAGCAGCTGGCTTTGGGAGCAAAAAGCCTCCAAAACCCTGGCCCCGGCAGGGACTTCCATGCTGTGAACGCTCACCAGGCCAAGTTTGTGGATTTCTCGGGCAGCCTGCTCCAAACAGCGGAAGGTTTGCTCGTCGGAAAGCGGCTCGATGAACTTTTCCAGCCCTTCCGAAGCGGTTTCCACTAGAATCCCGGTTGGATGACCGGCATAATCCCTCTGGATCAGTCCCCCGGCGGGGTCCGGACTGTTAAATGTGATTCCGGCAGCTTTCAAGGCTGCTGAATTGCACCAGCGGCTGTGATAGTCTTTGCTGTATAGTGCTGTGGGGGTGTTGGGGAAAAGCTCGTCCAAAAGTTGGCGGTTCAGATACTGAGGCTCATCGATGATGTTCTTGTTCCAGCCTCCGCCAAGTATCCAACGCGGAAGTTCTGGATAATCCCTTCGATAGTTTTCCAAACGTT
The DNA here is from genome assembly GCA_012516855.1 of Candidatus Cloacimonadota bacterium. NCBI lineage: Bacteria > Pseudomonadati > Candidatus Cloacimonadota > Candidatus Cloacimonadota bacterium. The sequence goes on along the minus strand of JAAYWB010000004.1, from coordinate 6,170 downwards.
CACGGATCTCAGAGATGCTGGCACAGCCGGTCAGATTGATCTGTGTGCGGTTTTTGGCGTATTCTGTGAAATGGGTGTGAGTGTCGGTGAAAGCTGGCAGGAGCATGTTTCCACGCAGGTCGATGAGCTCGAAAGGTTCTTTGGAAAAGCGTTTGCATTCATCCAGACTGCCGATCGCAGCAATTTTGCCCCACGCCACCAGCAGCGAGGCGTTGAGCATCGCCCCGGGTGTTTCGCAGGTTAGAAGGCGTCCGTTAGTGAAGATATAGTTCATTAATTACAATCTCCAGTGCTGTTTCCAGCTTGGCTGGCGGCACAGCGATATTGATCCGCAGCCAGCCCTGTGAAACTGAACCGAACGCCCGTCCGGGAACGCAAATAACGCCTCTGGCCGCAAGGTGTTGGCAAACTTGCAGGTCGTCATCCGGAGTGCGCAGCATCAGATAAGGTCCGGCCGGGGGAGCCATAACTTTTTCCCTCCAGGGTTTCAGCCTGGTTAAAGCTAATTCGCGGCAGGCCTTCAACTGGTCCAAAACTTCCCGGGAGGCAGCCAACCCCTCGTCTGACAAAGCGTACATGGCAAGCTGCTGGGAAAGCCAATTGCTGCAGGTGGATACGTATTGCCGGGCTTTCACAACGGCCTCTGCCAGTTCCGGCGGCGCCAAGGTCCAACCAATCCTCCAGCCGCTCATGCAATGGGATTTGGAAATGCCGCCCAGTATAAAAAGACCAGCTGAGTGTCCGTAGAATTCAGGAACAGACCCAGTAAAAACAAGCCGATCGTAAATCCCGTCAACGATCATGACGATGCCGAGCTCAGCGCAGAGTTTTGCTAAGCGTTCAGCCTCCTCTTCAGAAAAGACATGACCGGCAGGATTGGATGGATGGCTAAAAACCAGAGCCTTCACATCCGCGGTTAACAGCTTGGCCCACAGCTCAAAATCCACACTTGAGAGATCACTTTCAAAAGGAAGTCTTATCACTTTGCATTCCAGCATCTTGGCGATGGCTAAATAGGCAGGATAATCCGGGTCCGGGATGGCTACGCAGTCACCGGGATTGAGCAGAGCAAGCATGCTTACGAACAAGGCTTCCTCCACTCCGTTGCAAACGCAGACGGAAGAAGCAGTGTAGTCGGGATGAAGTTTGGCTATGGCTTCCCGCAGCAGCGGAATTCCAGCGTTGGGAGTATAGACCGGGGTTTCAGTCCGTAGCAGTTCCAGCGCTTTGCCACGCAGAAACTCAGGCAGGGGAAATCCCAATTCACCCAAAGCCAGGTTGATGGCGTCGGGTGGCGCAGCCTGCATGATCCGCCGAATGAGGGATAACTCAACCCCTTGCAGGCGGTTGGCTTCAGTCAAAAACGGCACGCAGGTCCTGCTCGAGCTGCACGGCGTTGTCGGTCTTGGCGTCGCGGTATTTCACGATCACGGGGCAATAGACCTGAAAGCTGGGATCATTCTTCATTTGCCTACTTCCGGGAACAACCACGGCGCCTTCCGGCACGGTGAAAGAGCCGCCAGGGTCACGCTGGAGAAACTCCTGGCGCACTGAATCCCAGATTGGCGTGGAAGCCGTGATGATGGTTCCGGAGGCGATCACAGCCCGCTTCTGGACTAGAATGCCTTCGTAGATGCCAGTGTTGCCGCCGATGAAAGCGTCGTCCTCTATCACCACAGGGCGGGAACCGATGGGCTCAAGCACACCACCGATCATGGCCCCGGCTGAGAGATGGACATTTTTACCGATCTGCGCGCAAGACCCCACCAAGGCGTGGGAATCAACCAGGGTGCCGCTGTCCACATATGTCCCGATGTTGATGAAGGAAGGCGGCATCACCGCCACTCCGGGAGCAACGAAGCAGCCGCTGCGCGCGGAACTTCCTCCCGGCACCAGGCGCACTCGGTCCTTGAGTGTGAAAACCTTCTCCGGCAGGGTATCCTTGTCAAAAAAGCTCTTGCGTTCGCTCCAGGGGATTTCAGCAAGCTCGCCCATCCGAAAACCAATCAGGATGCCCATCTTGATCCACTGGTTCACTTTCCAGCCTTGTTCAGTAGGCTCGCAGGCCCTGATCCGTCCTTCGTTCAGAGCTTGGATGAAATCCTCGAAGAGGGACCTGTCCGCGGGAGTGTAACCCTCTGGCTTGTTGTTGTATAGGGCAATGATGGCGTCTTGCATGGTTTAACCCTCGCTGATGGCTTTTTTAAGCCGGTCCACTGCTTCGGCCAGGACCGACCTGGGGCAACCGAAATTCAGCCTTTGGAAGCCCGCGCCCTCGTCTCCGAATTTCAGCCCGGGATCGAGAGCCAGCCTCGCTTTGTTTACCAGCAGGTCCGCTATCGCCTTGTCTGAGAGGCCCAAAGCGCGAAAATCTATCCAAGCTAGATAGCATGCCTCCGGCTTGAGCATCTTCAACTGAGGAAGCTCTCTCTCGAAAGCATCAAGCAGAAAGGCCCGGTTCCCTTCCAGATAGGTCAGAAGCGCTTGCAGCCAGTCTTCCGAATCCCGGTAAGCGGCGATGGTGGCTTCGATGCCGAAGCTGTTGCCCATAAAGAGATGGTATTTCTCGATGGCGGAAGCCAAAGGCTGGCGCAGAGAAGGGTTCTTCACCAGCACCACCGAGGTGGCGAGTCCGGCCAGGTTGAAGGATTTGGCCGCTGACATACAGCAGATGGTGATATCCGCGAAATCATCCAAAGCCGCGATGGAAACGGCTTTGGCCCCGTCAAAGACCAGATCGGCGTGAATTTCGTCGCTGATCACAGTAACGCCGTGCTGACGGCAAAGCTGGCCCATTTTCCGCAGCTCCGCCTCGCTCCAGAGCCTGCCCACAGGATTGTGGGGGCTGCAGAGGATGAAAAGCTTCGCGCCTTTCAGCTTGCTTTCAAAATCGTCAAAATCAATCTCGTAGCGCCCATCCTTCAGCAGCAGCGGGGAAGTGAGCAAGACCCGCCCCTGATCCAAAGCCGCGTTGTGGAAAGGACGGTAAACCGGGGTTTGGATCAGAACTCCGTCGCCGGGCTCAGTCAGCACAGTGACCGCCAGACTTACAGCCGGCATCACTCCAGGCGTGGAAAGCATCCAGTCGCCGTCCGCCTTGTAGCCATACTGCTTTTCCACCCAGTTCAGAACCGTGTCGTAAAACACAGGCAGGCGCAGATTGTAGCCAAAGATGCCGTGATCGAGCCGCTTTTGCAAGGCTTCCATGATAGCTGGCGCCACGGGAAAATCCATGTCCGCCACCCAAAGCGAAATCAGATCGTCCCGCCCATAGATCATGTTCAGGCCGTCATACTTAAAGCAACCGCTGCCGCGCCGATTGGTAATCCGGTCAAAATCATAGCTCATTGTTCCACCTCGCTCTGCTTTTCCTTCATTCTGCGGATCACGCCCACCATCTTGTCCAGTTCGTCATTCAGCCTTGCCTGCGGGGCCAGGTCCGCGATGTTGTACATGATCTCCATCATCCTGGGAAACGAGGCGGGGCTTTTCAGCACACGCGTTTTCCCCCGGCGGTCGGTGAACTCCAGAAACATGTAATAGGTTATCACCTTGCGCAGTTCCATGCTGCTAATCTTTTCGTATTCGATGGGCACAGAGGGAAGCAACAAATAGCGGAACCAGAGGCATTCCGGGGTGAAAATAACTGAATTCAGCGTGGTGAAATGCCTGAAGAGAGCGTCCAGCGACACGAACAGCACCAGCAACGGAAGAACCTTCATCAGAAAAGGGCTGGTGGCGCGGATCACGGAGAACAGCACGAAAATGCAGTAGCCGGAGATAAGGATGTGGGCAACAATGCCCAAAACCCTGCTCAACACAGGCACCCGGTAACGGACGGGCATGCGCCCCCGAACGGAATTGATATTCAGCTCACGCGGCAAAGGTATTCCCTCCAAAGGCGGTTAACGCTTTCCAGGATAAAGCTGTCGGCTGGAACGGCATCGAAGTGGTTGTGGCGGTCGGGGTCGCCGTGGAAATCGCTTCCGGCAGTCATGTAGAGGCCGTTGTTCTGGCAAATCTCGGTATAGGCCTGGATTTGATACTGATAGTGGTCCGGATGCCAGACCTCAAGGCCGTCGATGCCCATGGCGATGAACTCCTCGATGTAACTTTCCTTTTCCAGCTTGCCCGGATGAGCGATAATCGCGAAGCCATCAGCTTCATGGATGACCCGGATCGCGTCTGGAACGGAGAATTCCGGCTTGGGCGAGAAGGCGGGTCGATCGTTTCCGATATATTTGTCGAAAGCTTCATTCTTGCTGGCCACATAACCCCGGTCCACCATGATTTGCGCGATATGCGGACGCACGATCAGTTCACGGCTTCCAGATATGGCAACCACTTCTTCGAGGGTGATTTCCATGCCCAGGTCGGCCAGTTTTTCAATCATCCGGACAGCCCGTTCGCGCCGGCCGATCAGATACATTTCCATCATCTCCACCAGAGAAGGCGAGGCCTGATTGACCCCGAAGGCGAGAACATGGACATCTGAGCCTTCATGTTGTGAACTGATCTCCATCCCTGGCAGGATCCGCAGCGGAGCTATGTCCTTTGGTAGCATCCGATAAGCGTCTGCGGTGTCGTGGTCTGTTATGGAGATCAGGTCCAGCCCGATTTGCTGGGCACGCCTGACCAGCTGTGCTGGACTGAGCAATCCATCTGAAACGTTGGTGTGCAAATGTAGATTGATGAGCTTGATGGGATCTATATTCTTAACTATCATAATCTCTTTTTCTATTGACGTATTTCTAGCTCCCCAAAAATCGTCAATGATTATTTTATGCCAAGTTCCCAGTCTGCTGGGAATGGAAAAGCGAACTATTGGAGTTTTGATGGAATACGATCCACTCAAAGACCGTGCCGCGAGTTTGATCAGGGTTTGGCCTGCCGCGCGCGTGTTTTTCTACCGCGTTCTGGATCTGCTGCTGCTGCGCCAGCGCTATGTGAAACGCGCCCTGCGCCAATACCTTCCCACCGACCGTGGATTCCGCTACTACGATGCCGGAGCCGGTTTCTGCCAGTATTCCTGGCATGTGTTGAAGAACTATCCCGCCGCCAAAGTCTTTGCCAACGATCTCAAACGTGATTACCTGGAGGATTTCTCCCGCTATGCTAAAAAGAGCTTCCCCGGCCGCTTTTCCTGGCAGCAGGCGGATTTGCAGACCTTCACACCGCGCAATTCCTATGGCCTGGCAACCGCGATCGACATTTTGGAACATATTCAGGACGATGAGGCCGTGCTACGCAATTTTAATGTAGCTTTGGCGGATGGCGGAATCCTGATCATCTCAACTCCCTCGGATACCGATGAGGCGGCCAAATTCACCTCTGAGCACGTTCGCCCCGGCTACAACAAGGCAGAGCTGGAAGACAAACTCCGCGCCTGCGGCTTCACCATCCTCGAAAGCATTTACAGCTACGGCACCTGGGGCAGCCTGGCCTGGCGCCTCCTACTGAAGCATCCACTAAAGTTGATTGCTCGAAGCAAGCTCATCCTGTTGGCCCTGCCAATATATTACCTGCTCGTCTTTCCCCTTGCGGAACTCCTTATGCGACTGGACCTTAAATCTTCCAACCCAACCGGAACCGGAATCATCGTCGTAGCTCAGAAACGTCTCTCTTCCGAACCGGACAGGTAAAGCCTCGAGACCGACAGAAACAATTACCCACCGATAATTCCCCTCAGTCAGGTCCTTAACCCTCTCGACCATCGCGCTCCAACGCCCCTCGCCATATCCCCGCATCAAATGCGGCGATTGTGCGGGAGGCAGGAAAATGATCTTAAAAAAGGCCTTAATGGCCTGATGACATCGCTTCGCTTACCAGTGGGTTTCCCGGCTACTTCGCAACCCTGCTAAAGACCGTTGAATAATGCACAGGCATTTGAATTGAGATGAATTCACCCTATTCCACATAAGCTTTTCTGACCCGACAGGTCTTTTTTGGTCTGTTTTGATTGTTTTTCCTCTCTAATGCCTTCTCAAGAGGCCCATTTTTTGGGTTTTCCCAAAATCCGGGCAGACCTATCCTATCTCAGGTTCGCAAAATCTTCAGGCCACGCTTGAGGTTGAAGGCTATGGCACCCATAAGCAGATAGTTCGAGGTGTTTTGCAAACCCATATAGATCGATCTGCTCCAGCCAAAGTGTTTCTTCAGGCCGCCAAAGC
>JAAYWB010000003.1 GCA_012516855.1 Candidatus Cloacimonadota bacterium | reverse complement strand
CCTGGCGTACAGCGAACGCAGTGAGCATGGACGACAGGAAGGTCAACGGAATGAATGACAGGTGCTATTGCTGTCGTCGATGCTCGTTCCTCGCTCGACGCCAGCGTATAGACTGGCGATGTAGTCGAGCCGTTAAGGCCTTGTTCTGTGTTTGGGGCGTGCCTCCCGCATGATGCCCGCATTTGACGCGGGGATTGTGCGAGAGGCGTGGGAGGGGGATGGAAACGGGTGCTCAGGGCCTGGCTGACAGGTTATTGCAGCGGGCTGGCAGGCGAATCTCTGGGACGGCTTCCAAGGGAACGCCCCTCAGTAGAATATCACCGCCGTAACTTGTCCCCTCAATGCCTTTTGCCCATCCGAGGGGCGGGATTCCCAAGCGAAGAAATATCTTCCCCGAGGCACGATTTTGCCCGCCGTGTCCCTGCCGTCCCAGTCGATTTTGCCTTCCGCGGGAACCGGGGTGTTGTCTGCCAGGACCCGCACCAGGCCGCCGCTGATATCGTAAACCTTGCAGTTGACGTAGTTTTGGGGGCTTTCCAGTTTATGGAACAGGCTGATTTTCTGCCCCTCTCGGGGGTTGCAGGGGCTACCCTGGACGCTGATATGGCCTCGAAAATCCGGCACCTGCGCGCTCTGGCTGTTGGCCCGGCCGGGGGTGGAGCCGGAAGGATCGAGCGAAAGGCGCCAAAAGGCCTGCTGCCCTGAATTCTGCTGGCGTTCCAGCGAAACCCCCGCCTTGAGGTTCGCGCTGGAATAGCCCATCCAGTCGAGGCTGTCTCCCTCCGCGTTCAGCAGCAGGATGCTGTCGCCATCGTTGTTGAGGGCGGCCCAGCCGCTGGTGCCGACCACGGCGTCGGCGGGGCAGCCGGGATAATGGAGCAGAAACTGCTCCGGAGCCGCGCAGAGCACAAAATAACCGGCGCCCCCGGGCAGGGAAAAGCTGAAATCGTTGCCGTTCGCGTCCCGAATGCTGAAATCCCCCCGGGTGGGAAGCGATTCCACCCAAAGCTCGATCCATTCCTGCTTTCCGGTCTCGGGAGCGAACATCACCTCATTGAGCCGCGGCTGGCTGAGGTTCTGCGGAAAGAGGTCCAGGGCAACGGAATTGTTGGAAGGGTCGGGGTCGTTTTCCAGATCCAGGAACGCGGTGACCCGGTGGTTCAGGTCATCGGAAACGGGCAGGGTGTAGAGCATCCGCAGCGAATCCCCGGCAACGAGGTCGGAAACTGTATTTTCCGCTATCTTCAGGCCGTCCAGGCAGACGCTCAGTCCGGCGCAGAGCGCGGGGCCGATGTCGGAGAGGTTTTTCACCCAGAGTCCGAAGCGCCAGGAACCCTCTTCCCGCCAGGCTTGCGGATGCAGGAGGGCGTAATCGGCGCGGACGCGGTTGGGAAGTCCCGGGGTAGGCTCCGCCTCCTCGCAAAAATCTGCCGCACAGTTGTTTGTGTCATAGCCATCCATGCGCCGGGCCAGGGAATTGCCCTCCGCCACGTCCGGGGCAAAATCTGTTCCCGCCGCCCCGGTGTCGTCGGGCAGATTATTGCTGTTGGGGGAATCGTAAAGCAGTGTGTCGGTGTAAAATCCATCCGGGCCGAGGTAGCGGACCCCGTCGGTTTCCGCACCTCCGTTCTGGAGGGTCATGGGAACGTGGAAAACCGCCTGGCTGACCTGCTCGCCTCCCACCAGCACAAAACGGCGCGCGCGGAGGACATAGTGGGGGAAAGTGAAAAACTCCCTGAATTCGGCACCGCCGCTTAACAGCCTGGCCCCCTGAAGGTTGACGTCCGTGTCGCCGGCGTTGTAAAGCTCAATCCACTCCTTGCCGCCATCGGCTCCGGCGGGGTCGTAGCAGACTTCGTTGATAACCACCTGGCCAGGGCCGAAGGCCGGCAGCAAAAGCGCGAGCGCGAGAAGCGGAAGGCATTTTCCCGGGCCGGCGGGTCTCACCTTTCGCTCCGGGTTCAGGGCAGGTCCAGCATGACCGGCTTCACGTCCCAGATTTCGTTCGCGTATTCGCGGATGGCGCGGTCGGAGGAGAATTTGCCTGAGCGGGCGACGTTCAGGACGGCTTTTTTGGCCCAGGCACGGCGGTCCTGCCAGAGCGTATCGATGCGCTGGGAAGCTTCCAGGAAGGAGCGGAAATCCGCCATAATGCAGTAGGGGTCGCCGGAATCCAGCAGGGAGCGGACGATGGGGTCGAAGATGCCTTTTTCTTTGGGCGAAAACATATCCGAGGCGATGGCTTCGATGGCGCGGCGCAGCTCGGGGTCTTTGCTGTAATAGTAATAGGGGTTGTAACCGCTTTGTTTGAGGGCGCTTACCTCCCCGGCATCGAGGCCGAAGATGAACATGTTTTCAGCCCCGATCTCCTCGGCCATTTCCACGTTGGCGCCGTCCATGGTGCCGAGGGTGAGGGCGCCGTTGAGGGCGAATTTCATGTTGCCGGTGCCGCTGGCTTCGAATCCGGCGGTGGATATCTGCACGGAAACGTCAGTGGCGGGGATGATCTTTTCGGCCAGGGAGACGGTGTAATCGGGCAGGAAGACCACCTTGAGGCGGTCGGCGACGTCCGGGTCCTTGTTCACCACCACGCCCAGGTTGTTGATAAGCTTGATGAGGACTTTCGCCAGGAAGTAGCCCGGGGCGGCCTTTCCGGCGAAGATCACGGTCCTGGGCACGCAGTAGGCCTGGGGGTTGTCCTTGATGCGCAGGTAGCGGGCGATGGTTCCCAACACGTTGAGCAGTTGGCGCTTATACTCGTGCAAGCGTTTGATTTGGGCGTCGAAAATGCTGTCCGCGGAAACCCGGATGCCGGTGACCTTGAAGATGTGCCGGCAGAGGGCGTTTTTATTGATTTGCTTGATTTCCAGAAAGGCGTCCAGGAACTCGGGGTCGTCGGCATAGCGCTCAATGCTGCGGAGGAGCTCCAAATCCGCCACCCAGGCCTCGCCGATGTGTTCACTGATGAGGCTGGCGAGCTGGGGATTGCACACTTTCAGCCAGAGGCGGGGGGTGATGCCGTTGGTCTTGTTCTGGAAGCGTTCGGGATACATTCCGTAAAAATCAGGGAAGATGCGGTCTTTGATGATCTGGGAATGGAGCTTGGCCACTCCATTCACGGCGTGGGACCCGTGCAGGCAGAGCTGGGCCATGCGCAGGTTCTTGGCGGGCGCTTCCTCTATGATGCTGAGGTTGCGCATCTTGGCGAGGTCGCCGGGATAGAGCCGGGTAACCTCGCGAAGGACGTGGTCGTTGATCCGGTAGATCAGTTCCAGATGGCGGGGCAGCAGTTCCTTGAAGAGTTCCACGCTCCATTTTTCCAGGGCCTCGGGCAGGATGGTGTGGTTGGTGTAGCTGAAGCAGCGGCGGGTGATGTCCCAGGCGGTCTCGAAATCCAGCCTTTCCTCGTCGATGAGGATGCGCAGCAGCTCCGGGATGGCCAGGGCGGGGTGGGTGTCGTTAAGCTGTATGGCGATCTTGTCCGGCAGCTCCGCGAAGCTGTCGTGGTCCTGCTTCCAGCCCTGGAGGATGTCCTGCAGGGTGGCGCTCACGAAAAAGTATTCCTGCTCCAGGCGCAACACCTTGCCCAGGTGGAAGTTGTCGTTGGGATAGAGCACCTTGGAGATGTTTTCGGAGATGTTCTTTTTTTCCACGGCGCGGACGTAGTCGCCGCTGTTGAAGTAGTCGAAGTCAAATTCGTCGGTGGCGGTGGCCTGCCAGAGGCGCAGGTTGTTCACGTTGCCCACCTTGTAGCCGGGGATGGGGATGTCCCAGGCCACGGCCATCACGTCGTTGGTGTCCACCCAGCGATAGTCAACGCGCCCGTCTGGCTGTTCCTCCCTGACCAGCTTTCCGCGGAAACGCACCCTGTAAGTGATTTCCGGGCGCTTTATCTCCCAGGGGCAGCCCTTTTTCAGCCAGTGGTCGGGTTCCTCCTCCTGATAGCCCCGCACGATGTTCTGCTTGAAGATGCCGAATTCATAGCGGATGCCGTAACCGTAAGCAGGATAGGCCTGTGTGGCCAGCGAATCCATGAAGCAGGCGGCCAGCCGGCCCAGGCCGCCATTACCGAGGCCCATGTCCGGCTCCAGCTCGATGATGTCTTCCAGCGCGTAGCCGTATTCTTTCAGCAGGTCGTAGGCGTTGTCGTATTCTTCCAGGTTGACCAGGGTGTTGCCCAGCAGGCGACCGATCAGAAATTCCATCGAGAGGTAGAAAACCTTCTTCACGTCCTGCTTGCGGTATTCATACTGGGTTCGCAGCCAGCGTTCGATAAGCTTGTCGCGCAGGCTCAGGCCCAGGGCGAAATAGATGTCCCAAGGCTGCACGTTGGTGGTATCCTTAACCAGGGAATACTCCAGGTGCCTCAGGAATAATGTCTTTATGTCGTCACTGCACTTCTCCGCCTGGTCGGTGAAAAAAATGGAGCGATAATCGTTTTTGGGCAGGAAACCTTCTTTCATCAAATCCTCAGCGGTGATTTTTCACTGGCGGGACCATCGTCGGGAAGCTCTTTTGGTGTCAAGCGGATTTTTCCGGCTTTGTAAACGATAGCGGCTGTCGCTAAGGATAAAAGAAGGCTCAAGTTCAATTATGGTGGGTAACCCTGATCACCAATTTACCGTCATTACAGGGAAGGTTGGAATCCATTCTTTCATAACCGAATGATACTGATAACGTTAATATCGTTAAAAGTCATGCTATATCTCATCTCGGGGCGGGGTGAAGGAACTTCTACCTACTCTATTTGAACATGAGCCATTCTTTTCTTTTGCGATTTTCCGGATGAGCCTGGCCTGACTCTTGAACAAATAGCCCTAACAGCCTTGAGGACATACCGGTTACGCTGGAAGATAGAAGAAGTGCACCGCCATTTCAAACAATCCTATGGCTGGGAAAAGATCCAATTTGCCTCCTACACGCGACTGCAAAACTTGAACCAGATCCTGCTGCTGGCAATGTGTTTCCTATACTCTCTGAAAAAGTTTGCCTATCCACTATCTGCAGGCATTTCCCAGCAT
>JAAYWB010000002.1 GCA_012516855.1 Candidatus Cloacimonadota bacterium | reverse complement strand
GTCGGCGACGTTGTTGGCTATCGTGATCGCGTAGGCATTGTTTGCCAGAACAGTAGCCCCGGCTGCCAGGCTGCTGATGCTGTGGCTGTTGTCGGTGATGGTGCTGCCACTGGTGGAGCAGCTCAAAATGGCGGTTACGCTGCTGGCGGCGCTGGTGCCGGAGTTCTTGAAGGTGACATCAAAGTAGCCGCTTTCGTTGTATTCCGGAATGTCGTTGTTTGCGTCGTCATAGTTCGCGGCGGTCACTTCTATCCAAGGGCCAGCGGCCACGGTCTGGGCAATGGTGCCCACGTAGGTAACGCGGTTGTGCGCGGTGGCCGTGATGGTGTAGTTCAACGTGCCAGTGGGTGGGTTGCTAAGCGTGATGGTGGCGTTGCCAGAGCTGTTGGTGAAGGCTCGGCCATAGATAACGTTGTTGTAAGTGATCGCCACCAGGGTGTTGTTGACTCCTGTGGAAACGTTTACGGAAGTGGTTCCGGAGGTGATGTTGGAGGGATGGGTCACGTTCATGGCGATGGGGGTTCTGGTGCGCGAGGAGAGGCTGGCGTCACCAAAGATGTGCCAGGTTTTGAACATATTCACGCCGTCGGAGCCGTAGACATCCATCATCCTGCAGGAACCGTTGTAATACAGGCCGCCGACAGTTGTTTTGGCTTCGGCGATCAGCAGGTCAGTCACCTCATCCTGGGCGCGCATCGGCGAGCTCCAGGATTGGTTGATGGAAGAGGCGTACATTGCCACTGCACCGCCATTGGCATTGCGTAGCCAGGCTTCGGCAAAACAGGTCATGGAGACGAAATTGCCATTCACGCAGGCCACATCCATGATGAAGGGCGTTTTCGTGCCATTGGTAAGCGCTGAGGCATTGGTGTTGTTGAATCCGGTGGTGACCCAGCTGGTGTCTGATCCATGGCCGACGTAGTTGATGAAACCGCGGCCAGCATTGACATTGGTGGTCACGGTGGAAGCAGAGGCGCCCGGATCGTAAACCTGATCAACGGTTGTGTAGCCGTAGTTGAGAAGGTCAGTGCGGATATTGTTCATGTGGGCGATGTCTGATTCGCCGTTGTCGCCGCCGCTGCCTCCTTCATCGGAGGCGATACCCATGGCCCGGCTCAGCCAGGTGTCGGAGGTGGTAGCGTCTCTTTCATAGGCGATGGCCTTGTTGATCTGGGCTATGACTTGGGCGGTCGTTTCGGCAGAGAAGCGGCCGATAAAGATATCGGGGTAGTTGTCCGAACCCGCAACCAGGGAGAAGGATGGATCGGAGCCGCCGCCACCGGAGGACAGGGACGGAATCTGCGGCGCGTCACCAACCAACTGCACATAGGTGAGGTCGTTGTCCGCGTTGTAGCGATTCTGGATGTAGGTCTGCAGTTGGGCAGCGGTGGTGCCGATGGTGGACCATTCCACCAGTTCCGTGGGGATTCCTTTTTGGATTTTCCAGTTCACATAGGGCTGGATGGTGCTCATGTAGTTGGTGTGGCAAATCACCAGCAGCTTGCCGAAGCTATCATTAACAGGGGTGTAGCGGAAGCTGTCCCAGTTCAGGAAACGGTTTTCATAGAGCGAGGCAAAATCGCGGGAAATGCTGCTTCTGCTGGTGATGATGGTGTTCACGGTATCCTGTCCGCTGGCATAAACGCGGACCTTGTAGGATGTGAAAACACGCAAAGTTTTGGTTTTGGGGTTGTAGGCGAAAGGCGTGGTCTGGACCACGATGCCCCGGAAATCCCTCATGATGTAGGGTTCGGAGAGTTCCGCCACATTTTGCGGGTAAAAAGCATCCCGCTGATACACATCCCCAAAGCTGTAAGGAACGGTATCAGGATTGATGTTGCGGGTGATGACACCTTTGGACGGGCAACAGCGACGGGGAAATCCTGATACTGCACGTCCAGGAGCTCAAGTCTCATTTTGGCAGTGGGGTCGATGATAATGCTGCGGTTGAAGACCGGTAGCTGGGGAGCACCCTTTTCTTGGGTGAACCCTTCCTTGGGCAGGTCGATATGATACCAATCCTCGCCCCCGATCTGAACCCGTGTTTGTTCAAATCTGCCGATCTGATACTGCAGCAGGGTCTCGGTTCCTGAAGAAGAAAGCACGGTGACGGAATTGCTTCCGCCTCCGACGGTGATTGTCTCCGCTGCCAGGCTTAGCGCCAGCAGAACGCTCAGAGACAGGAATAACAGGATTTTTTTCATCAGTTTTCCTCCTGACGTTTGTTATTTGCTCATAAGTTTTTCAAAGTCTTTCATGCCCTGAGGAGTGGAAAATTTCTTCATCATCTTCTTCATGTCCTCAAACTGGCGCAACAGTCGGTTCACTTCCATCACGCTGCGGCCGCAGCCTTTGGCGATGCGCAATCTGCGGCTGCCATTGAGGATGTCGGGCCGTTCGCGTTCCCGGTCTGTCATGGACTGGATGATCGCCTCCACGTGTTTGAGGGCGTTGTCGTCGATTTTCAGGTCGGCCGGCAGCTTGTGGCCCAGGCCGGGAATCATTCTGATGATGGATTCTAGGGAGCCCATCTTTTTGATGCTCTGGAGTTGCTTGAGAAAGTCGTTCAAGGTGAACTGGTTTTTGAGCATCTTTTTGGCCAGTTTCTCGCTTTCCTTGGCGTCAACCGCTTCCTCCGCCTTTTCGATCAGGCTGAGCACATCGCCCATGCCCAAAATTCTCGAGGCCATGCGGTCCGGATGGAAAACCTCAAGGTCATTGAGTTTTTCGCCGACGCCCACAAAGGCAACCGGGCGCTCGGTGACTGCTTTGATGGAAAGAGCCGCACCGCCGCGGGCGTCACCGTCCAGCTTGGTTAGGATAACGGCGTCGAAGGCCAGTTTGTCATAAAACTCCTTGGCCACGTTCACCGCTTCCTGTCCGGTCATGGCATCCGCTACGAAGAAGATGTAATCTGGCTTGACAAAGGATTTGAGCCGCACCACCTCATCCATCATCACTTCGTCGATGTGCAGGCGTCCCGCGGTGTCAAACACGAGCAGGTTGATAAGGTCCTTCTGGGCCTGGCGCAGAGCGGTATCGGCTATCCGCAGCACGTCTTTGCTGTCTTCCGCGATCACGGGGATGTTAATCTGCTTGCCCAGGATTTGCAGCTGGTCGATGGCGGCGGGACGGTGAACGTCACAGGCAACCATCATCGGCTTGATGTTCTTTTTCCTGAAATGCAGGGCCAGCTTGGCGCAGGCGGTGGTTTTGCCCGAGCCCTGCAAACCCACCAGCATGATTTTGGTGAGCTTGTTGTTGTAGGCCTTGAGCTCGAAGCCCTCGGTGTCCATCAGCGCGATGAGCTGTTCGTGAACTATCTTGATAACCTGTTGCCCAGGCGTGAGGGACTTCATAACCTCGGCGCCAAGCGCGCGCTTTTCCACTTCCGCCACGAAGTTTTTCACAATGCGGAAATTGACATCCGCTTCCAAAAGTGCCAGCCGAATCTCGCGCAGCGCGTCTTTGATGTTCTGTTCGGTTAGATAGCCCTTGCCGCGGATGTTGCGGAAGACTTTATCCAGTTTTTCTGAGAGATTGCTAAACATAAAGGGTCCCGATGCTTATTATCATTATCTATCAACTAACTATGAGGCCGTTGGACGATCCTGAATCCGTCCTTAACCCGAGCTTGTTCGCATCCCGCACGCGTCCCGGATAATCCCCGCACGAAATGCGAGTATTATGCGGGAGGCGTTCACGCAACGTATGATTGGGGCCTAAGGAGGCGTATGGGCCGGTTCCTCGGGGCACAGACATGAAAGGTTGAAAGCCGCGATATTTGCATGGATGCAAAATGGTTGCGGAACGGCTATTTAAAAATATAGGCATCGCGGTTAACTCACCCTAAGAGAGTGGATGGCTGCCGCGCGATCGTGGGAACTGAAAATGTGGGAGGCGGATACGAGGATGCCGGCACCGCTGGAAATCAGGCCGGGAGCCGTTTCAGCGTTAACGCCGCCATCGACCTCAATAAGGGTGGGCAAGCCGCGCCGCGCGATCATTTCGCTGAGGGTGGCTGTTTTATCCAGTACCGAGGGGATGAATTTCTGCCCGGAAAACCCGGGATTGACGCTCATTAGCAGGACGTAATCCAGTTCGGGCAGGATGGAATCCAGAGTGGAGAGCGGCACTGCCGGATTGAGGGCTATTCCGGCCTTCATGCCGCGGCTCTTGATCCGTTGCACCAATCTGTGAACGTGGTATTCGCACTCCTGGTGGAAACTCAACCACTGGACCCCGAGATCAGCCAGGGGGTCAACATAGGCGGCGGGATTGGTGACCATCAGATGGGCGTCCAGGGGCAAATCGGAAAGCTGCCTTATCCTGGAGACAAGAGGCTGGCCAAAAGAAAGATTGGGCACATAATGCCCGTCCATGATATCAAGATGAAGCATATCAGCGCTGCTCACCGCGGCCAACTCCCTCTCCAGATTGCCAAAATCACAGGATAATACCGAGGCCGCGATTCGCACTTCCGCCATTATCAACTCCTGATTAGAAAAATAATGTCCCTGATCTCCTGGGGTATCATTGCCCTGCATTGGCGCAGGATTTCCGCTTTGCGCAGATAAAGTTCCTGCAGCCAGGAATTGTTTTGCACAGCCACGTAGAGGACTGAATCGTGAAAACGGAAGGGGTGGGAACGTGAGGCCAGGAGTTCGCCCACAACGTCCTTCCAGCCCTGGTAAAGCAGAATGAAAGGCTGGTATTTATCACCGCCGATCTGGGTCAATACCTGCTTTAGCAAGCTGGAAACAGGGCTGAAGGCCACGTTTTACCACCTTCCTTGGGGTAAAAAGACCGATCCGGCCGAGGCCGGATCAGTCAACTTTTTCAAACTGGGTAAGCGAGAAATATGCCAGGACCGCGGCTACCAAAGCCGCCAGATAGGTCTTGGCAAAAGCTCCGGAATCGTTTGTGACCATAAGCACCATGATCCCGGGGAGAATTGCCGCCAGGATGACCAGAATGTACCCAATCACAGAGGCAGACAGACTGCCCTTGCGGTTGATCAGAGTCAGGGCCAGCACATTCAGGGCGATGAACACCAGGGTGGCTATGATAGTGACGATCACAGAAATGGCGTCAGGCTTGAAGAGCTTGCTGGCGAGCACCATAATGACAGGCAGGGCGATTGCCAGGATGCCGGTGACCGCGGCCAGAATCTTTTTCGTCATAGGATTGGACGAGGTGAGCTCAAAGTGGCGCTGTCGGTTTTTGATCGCCAGATAGATAAGCCCAAAAACGGCTGCAATAAAGGCGAACATAACCAAATAGCCCAGGATGCCGTGGCGCAGATAACCCAAAACGGAAACTATTGCGACAAAGAGGATCACCACGATCAATTGCACAATCGGTTTGGCTCCCGCCCCGGCTTTTCCCTCCCGCTCGTTTTTCTTGGCGTAGCTATTTAGCAGGTAAACTATCGCGAACACCGCGACAAAGAAAAGAACGGAAAAGGGCAGCACTTTGGGGTTGCCGGCTCCGATCAGGGACAAAGCTCCGATCATCACGACCACCGCCAGGACCCTGGTGATGTTAAACAGAGTGTTTTTCATGGGTTTCTCCCAGTTTATATTTCGTCTTCAGTTGGTTTCGGTTCTTCTGTTTCGACCACTTCAGCAACAGCATCGGGTTCAGCCGGGATTTCAGGTTCCACCGGAGTGGATTCATCCACCGCCGGAGCGGCAACTTGTTCTTCCACAGCTTCATCCCTGGCTTCTTTCTCGACCAGAACTTTCAGTTCCGACACGATATCCTTGTGCAGACGAATCTGAACAACAGTTTCGCCTAGGCTTTTGATGTTCTTTTCCATCAGGACCGCGGATTTGTGGATATTAACGTCCTGCGCGGCCAGTTCATTCACAATGTCTATCTCAGACACGGAGCCGAACATGCTGTCATGTTCGTCCACTTTACGGACAAAAACCAAACTAAGGGTTCTAATCTTGGCGTCAAGCTTTTTCAGTTCCTCGATCAGCTTTTCTTCTTCTTCCGCGGCCTGATTCTGGATGGCACTGAGGTGTTTCATGTTCTGGGGAGTGGCATAGATGGCCAGCTTGCGGGGAATTAGGTAGTTTCTGGCGAATCCTCTTTTTACGGAGACGACTTCACCTTTCTTGCCCAACTTTTCTATGTGATTCAAGAGGATGACTTTCATGCGTATGTTCCTTTAATTCTTATTTTCCTGAAGTCGAGCCAGGTATCGGCAAATCCCAAAAGGGCGACCAGGATCAGGTTTAATAATGCCAGCGCGATCACCAGCAAAGTGACAAGAGGATTGGAGACGAGGCGTGAAAACCAGTTCAGAATCACGCCAATGCCCTGCACAAGAGGCAAAAAGCACAATGCGAGCAGAGTGTTTACCAATACTTCGCGCAGCGGAGAGATGAAATACAGCGGCAAAACTGCCAGGATCAAGAGATTATACCAGGCAGGTAGGCTGAATTCCCTAAGGATTGATCTTACCCCGCTCAGATGCAGAAAGGCCAGATGCCCAGCTGTGAGAGCCAGTAGCTGAGTGACGGTCCAACTGGCCGGCAGCAGAAAACGGGTGATAGCCAGGGTGTTTTGGGTTTTCGCCAGTTGCATCATCTGGGGAACAAGTTTGTTCATTTCGGCCAAAGCCAAGTCGTGCGCCGCAATGAGCTGGGTTCTAAACAGGAAGAACCTCAGCGCTCCATAGACGATGACCAGTATCGCTCCGTGGACCAGCGCCATCGCCGGTTTTCCCTGCCGGGTGAGGCTGTAGAGATACAGCAGGGAAACCAATCCGGCACCGAACACTGCATCGGAAACGATCAGCAAGGAGCCCGGTTGCCGCAGGGTAAAAGAGCCCAGCAGGACCGGGAAAACCAACCAGAGCAAAGCCCTGGATAAGATTTTGCCCCCGCTCCGTAGCAACAGGCCACGGAGGCTGATCAGCATCAGAAGCAGGCCCATGAAGGGGCTGATGGTTGCCATGGCACCCAGGAGCAAGGCGATAATGGGCACTATTCGATCACGAATGGAAGCAGCGCCATTTGGCGGGCGCGCTTGATTTCGGTGGTCAGCTTCCTTTGGTGCTTGGCACAGGTTCCGGTCATGCGGGCGGGATCTATCTTGCCCACATCGGAGATGAATTGGCGCAGAGTGTCAAGGTTCTTGTAATCTATCACGAGCTCTTTATTGGCACAAAAGCGGCAGTATTTCTTGCGGCTAAATCTCTTTTTTCTGTCTGTCAGGTTCATTTTCTACTCCAAATCAAAAGGGTACATCGTCGTTGGTGGAATCAGCACCGGTGTGTGGTGGTTCTTCAGGCAGGGGCGGTTCTCCAACTTCTTCCCTGGGTTTCCATTCGAGGGTCTGGATGAAATCAGCAATGATTTCGAAAACCTTGCGGTTAATATTATTTTGGTCGGTATAAGACCTGGTATCGATCTTGCCCTCAACCAGTACTGCGGTGCCTTTGTTGGCCTGTTTGCAGATGTTCTCAGCCGTTTGGTTCCAAGCCACTACATCCACATAAACTGGAACTGATTGCCATTGATCGGATTCGTCTCTGAAACGCTTGTCCATGGCCACCGAGAAATTCACAACCGGGCTTCCCTTGGGGGTGTACTTTAGCTCAAGATCCCTGGTGATGCGGCCGGCAATGATTACTCTGTTCAACCGGGGTAACTTTAGGTCTGCCATTTTTCCTCCTATTGTTCCTTCACGATGAACATGTGCCGGAGCACCTGCTCATTGATGTTCAGCTGTTGTTTGATGCCTTTCACACCAGCAGCTTCCATGCTGAGATAATTCACGAAGTAATAAGCTTCAGTGTGTTTGTCGATGGGATAAGCCAGCATTCGCTTGCCCCAGGGATCGGTTTTCACGATCTCTCCGTTTTGTTCTTTGGCGAGGTTGAGGATGCTTTCGTTCAGGGCAGCAGCTTCCTCTTCGCTGAGCTTAGGTGAGATGATCACCATAAGTTCATAGTTCTTTACCATTGTCTATCTCCTTTGGACATTTGTTTCCGGGATTTTCCTCCCCGGAACAGGATTTTTTCCAAACGCTATAGGCGTTCAACACCGAGTTGAAATCGCCGCGTATATATTCGTCTATAAGTTCACAAGCCTTTTCCAGCGCAGGTTGCAGCAGTTGCAGCTCTGATTGGGAAAAGCTTTCCAAAACGTAATCCCGGGGGTTGGAGTCGTCGCGACCTATCCCCACCCTGATCCGTTTCAGGTCTTCTGCAGGCATGATTTCCAGCAATGATCCCATGCCGTTGTGGCCGCCGTCCCCGCCGCCATTTCTCAAACGCAGACTGGCCAGGGGCAGTTCGATGTCATCATGGACCACCAGGGCTTCGGAGAATTTCCATTTCCTGCGCGCTTCCGCCAACGCTTGGCCGGATCTGTTCATGTAGGTGTTGGGTTTGATCAGGCAAGCTTCGCGGTGGCGAAGATAATCGAACTGGCAGCCATGCTTGAAAGCCTTGTGGTGTCTTTTGGCCCAAAGCTCGAGACAGAGGAAGCCGGTATTGTGGCGTGAGAGCTCATATTCCTTGCCGATGTTCCCCAGTCCCATGATCAGCTTCATTGTTCGGGCTTGGGTTCCTCGGCAGCGGGTTCTTCACCCTCAGCGGGAGCTTCCTCGGCTTTCTTGCCGTGCACAACCACCAGGGTGATGTCGTCTTGGTCTTTGTATTGCCAATTGCCTGTGGGCAAGTTCCTTATATGGAGAGTGTCCCCGACTTTGAGATCGGAGACGTCCAGACTGATCTCTTCGGGAACATCCTTGGCTTTGCAACTGATCTTCACCGTTCTTTGAATCACATCCAAGAATCCACCTTCTTTGGTGCCGATGGCTTCGCCCACAATTTGAATGGGGATCTCGAATTCCATTTCTGCGGATTCTTCCACCACCATGAAATCGATGTGAAGGATGTTGCGGGTTACGGGGTGTACGAGTTTGTCCTTGAGGATGGTATGGTATTTGTTACCATTCAGGACTATCTCGTAAAAAGTCAGTTCGCTGAAGCTTTGCTTGTAGTACTGCAGAAACTTAGCGCGGTCTATCGCAATGGGTGTGGATTCGACCGTTTTGCCATAAAGAACAGCAGGGATCATTCCCTGACGGCGCAGGGCATTAATTTCGCTTTTCTTGCTGGTTTGTTTGGGTTGTGCTTCGATAGTAAATATCATTTATTCCTCCATTCTCAATATCTATTTGAACAGAATACTGAGAGATTCCTCTATATGTACTTTCTTGATGGCGATGGCCAGCATTTCCGCAATGGAAAGCTGCACAATCTTGGGGCAACTGGCCGCTTCCGCGGAAAGGGGGATTGTGTTTGTGACAAAGAGCTTTTCCAGCGGCGAGTTTTCAATGCTTTGAACAACCTTTCCGGAAAGAACTCCGTGGGTGCAGGCAGCATAGATTTTTTTGACATCGTAATTATTCAACACCTCGGCGATCTTGACCAAGCTGCCTCCGGTGTCGATGATGTCGTCGAAAAGGATGGCCGTTTTGCCGGCAACATCTCCGATAATGTTCAGCAGGATGGCATGGTCATCATTTCCGGTGCGGCGTTTATCACCAATGGCCAGACCGCAGTTGAGTCTCTTGGCCAGAGCCCGGGCACGGTTGGCGCCACCTGAATCAGGGGAAACCACAACAGGATTTTCAATACCCATGCTGAGGAAAAAACGGGCAAACGTGGGTATGGAATAGAGATGGTCCACCGGGATATTAAAGAACCCCTGGATTTGCTCTGCGTGTAGGTCGACCGTGATGATCCTGTCGGCACCGGCCACCGTGAGCAAATCGGCCACCAGTTTGGCCGTTATCGGCACCCGGGGTTGGTCCTTTTTGTCGGAGCGGGCGTAGGCGTAATAAGGAATTACGCAGTTGATCCTTTGGGCGGATGCCCGCTTTAAAGCGTCAATCATGATTAAAAGGTCCATCAGATTGTCATTAACTGGACGGCAAGTGGACTGGATGATGAATACATCGGCGCCCCGGACGTTGTCGTTGATCTTCACGAAAGACTCATCATTGGCAAATTTGAACAGATCGATATCAGCCAGAGGCACACCGGCAAAGCGCGCCACCTCTTCAGCCAAAGGCCGGTTGGCTTTTCCCGTGAGCAACTTAAGCTTTGAATTCACTTTCGTATTCTTTCCTCGATATCGTCCTTACTATTTGTGTCCAGTAACCTATTCGGTTAAAGTTTCGCTGGCATGCCGCCATTTTTGCGGCATCCTCAAAAACTCCGAAGCAGGTTGATCCGCTTCCACTCATGATCGCGGCGTTGGCACCCGCGTTGGATAAATCGTTAAGCAGCCGATCCACCACCGGATAGGCTTGCCTGATGCCGGGTTCAAGGCGATTGAAAAGCCAATCGTAACCATCGGTCCGATCAAGCCTTTTCCTGTCCCTGTTTGTGTTAGCAGGTAGCAAGGCATAGGCTTCAGCACTGGAAATTCCGATTCCCGGATTTACCAACAGAAGCTGCAACTGGATATCAGGCCGTTGTTCGATCACTTCACCCCGGTGGGTGCCCCAAGCTGTCCCGCCATGCAGGAAATAGGGAATATCGCTACCAAACTGAGCGGCGATATGCTTCAGGTCGTCCAAGCTCAACTTTAGGTCCCAAAGAACGTTCAGGGTTCTTAGAGTAACCGCGGCATTGCTGCTTCCGCCACCTAAACCAGCCGCAATGGGGATCCTTTTCTCTAAGTGGATATCCACGCCAGAGTTCGGTTGGAATTTGTCCAGCAGATACTGCGCCACTTTGAAGACCAGATTGCTCTTTGCGGCCATTCCAAGCAAGTTAGACCATATTTCTATACCCGGCCTTTTTGTCAAAACATATTTGAGTGTATCACAAAGAGAGACACTGCAGAGCAGTGTCTCGATTTCATGATAGTTCTCGGGGAGCTTCCCCAGAACCTCAAGAAACAGGTTTATTTTTGCGTAAGAAGCGTGCTGCGCTTTTTTTATGCTTCTGGGGAATGTCTTCTCCATAGTAGTAGTAATAATAGTAGTAATAATAGTAGTAATTCTGTTTGCTGTAATATTTTTGAACGTAAACACCGTTGACTATGATGCCGTCGATTGTGGCATCAATATTCTCCATCTGCTCCTTAGTGCGTTTGATGATACCTTTCTCGGTGTAGCCGCAGCGAACCACGATGAAGGTAAGGTCAACCTTTTTTGTTAGAATAAGCGCATCCGTAACTGCAATGATGGGTGGTGTGTCAAAGAGGATGAAATCGTAGCGGGCCCTGAGGTCTTCGATCAATTTATCAGTTTGGGATGAGGAGATCAGTTCCGATGGGTTGGGGGGGATGAAACCACTGGTGATCACATCCAGGTTCGGGATGCCCGAAGCTTTGACAACTTGTTCAAGCGGGACGTCATTATCGATCAGATAATCGCTGAGACCGTTTTCCTTCTCCACCCCGAATTTATTATGGACCATGGGGCGACGCATATCCATGTCAACCAGTATCACTTTGGAGTTCATCTGAGACAGTGTGATGGCAAGGTTCACGATAGTTGTGGACTTACCTTCTTTCGGGCCGGAGGACGTGATCAGTAGGGTGGTGCTGCCAGCTGGTTTTTTTGATAAAATGTTGGTTCGTAGGGTACGGTACGATTCCGCAATGGGAGATTTTGGCGCGTAGTGAGAAACCAACTGCATCATCACGAAATGTAGTGATTTACTAAGTTGTTCCTTGTTTTCGCCCTCAGCTTGCTCGATCATATTATTGAACTCAACGATCCGGGATTCCGACTCCTGGATGACAGGTATGGTTCCCATGATAGGAAGGCGGACATAGTTTTCCATGTCTTCCAATGTGCGGAGCTTGGTATCGAGGGAGTGGACCAGGAAAGCAGCGCCAATGCCAAGGCCGAGGCCAAGAAAAAGACCCACCAGCATGTTCATCGATACGCGCGGTTTGATTGGAGCGCTGGGCATTTCCGCATAATCCAGGACACGAATGTTACCTATCTTGGCCTGTTCGGCGATGCGGGCATCTTCATATTTTTCCATCATGATGCCGTATATCTTTTCGTCCAGGGTCATGCTCCTTAATAAACGGGCATATTCCAACTCTTTGTCTGGCAGGGTGATCAGACGATCTTCGAAGATAGCTTTGGTCTGTTCCAAGCCGTTCACATGAGTGCGCGCGATTTCCAGTTCCACTTCCGCTTGGACAATTCTCATCAGCACTTCATTACGCGCAGACAGGGGGTCCTGACTCAAGGAAATGGCGATGAATTTCTGTATCTCAGTATCAAGTGTATTCTTGGTTTTTGCCAACTCTTCCTGCAGGAGCTTCATTTGAGGGTGGTTCTCAGAGTAATTTTCGTTCGTTCTCAGCCTAGCTATGGTGGCTTGGGTATTTGTGATTTGCCTGCGCAATTCCCCAATGTAAGGTGCTTGCAGCACATTTTCAACCTTGACCAGTAATGAATCTTGATCTTGCAACTGCTTGCGTAGCACATCTAAGGTTTTAGCCTTTACAGCCTGTTCAGTCAAAGCTGCTTCGTATTGGGATTCCACCTGAGTGGTTTGCTCAATCCACTTTCTAGTAGTCTCAGATATTTCTATGAGCTTGTTTTCGTTCTTGAAAGCACGCAAATCATCTTCAGAAATCTGAAGGCGGCGTGAGATCAAGTCCAACTGCTCGCCCAAAAATTCACGAATGGTGGTGAATTCGAGTCTAGCCATCTGGGTGTTTTGCTGCTGTACCGCATCGGCGATGGCGTTCACCGCAGCCATAGCTTCGCCCCGATTTGTAGATTCAAATGAGAGGTTGAGGATGTCTGTATCTCGCTTTGAACTTATCTGAATTCTTCGCAAGTTGCCAACTGGATAGGCTGAGCCACTGATCGGATATGATTCCCAATCCGGGTTTTTCTTCATGATTTCATAAGCGGCATTCAGAATCGGTTTGCTACGCATCAATTCTATTTGGTTATTGATGCTGTTTTTGCCTCCGCCTTGGTTAGTAAGCAGCAGGATGTCCGCGCCAGAGCTCTGGTTTTCCATTAGGATTCTGCCAGAAGCGGAATAGATGCGGGGTTGGCGCAGGGTGTAGATAATCGTTCCGGCAAGTACTACCACAAAAATGAGGATTATTAGGTAGCGGTATTGCAACAAGATCCGCAAATAATCACTGATCTTGATTTCCTCGGGTTGCGGCACTATGGAAAGTTGGTTATTCTGGTCCATTATTGCCCCTAGTTATAGATTGGTAATGAGGTTGTAAACACTTAGAGCAATAGCCACCTTGGACAGGATGTCAGCGACTTTACCGAACCAGTACCAAATCTCGCCGCCCACCATAACCGTGTCTCCTGGTTGCAATTGCAGTGGGATTGTGGTGTTTTGACCCAAGTCATTGACCGTTTTGAGATGATAAACATTTCCGGTTTCCAAGTACTTTCTAAAATTTATGGTTATTATTTCGCCATCTGGTGTGGGAATCTCTTTCTTGGGGTTAGTCACGGTAACAGCACTGCCCGACTTCGCGGGCATACTGCTTGGAACTGCAGACAGAGAGTCTGCGCTGGCTGAAATGGTGTCCTGAAAAGCTGGCTCGAGTTCGGATAAGGGTGATCCTTTTCTGGTTATCGTAATCCTGGAAAGTTTGGCGTCCTCCAAGGGTCCCCCTGCGAGTGCCAATAAGGTTAGAAAATCGGTGTCGTCTGGCACCAGATACAATCCAGGTTTGCTGACCCGCCCAAGAATGTACACATTCATCTTGAGCTTTTCCACACCGCTGCGGTTGCCGTCATAGCTATAGGCGGAACTGCTGCTCATGGTAGAAGCCGAATTGGCAGTCTGAGCAAACAAGAGAAGCGACATACTCAGTATGATCAAAGATAGCAGGAGCTTTTTCAACATATCCTCATAATTTCCAATTTACGTTATTTTTCTCGATTCTCGAATTACGTCAAGACAAATCTTCCCCTAGTAACTGCAACTAGCATCGAACACGCTTTTAGTGACTTGATTTTTTATGAGCTTGGGTTTGCAGATCATTGGATGTGAACTATTCGCTCGAAGGACTCGGAGCCCATATAGGCCTGCATTTCCTGGTCCCAGTCAAAGGAATCTACTCTCCAGCGCAAGGTTTGGCCTGAATACTGGCTTGCCAGGTTGATTGGTATCTGAATAAACAAAGGATCTGCTTCCAAAGCCACGTACAGATCCTGATGCCAGACATAGTTGTAGTTTTCATCCATGAGCAACAGCCGGAATTTACCTGCCGTGCCACTTCGGTTCCAACTGAAGCGTGCATCCAAGGGATTAGACTGAGGTGCAATCGTGGCCCCATTTGCGGGGGATAGAAGCAGGCTTTTGGAAAGAAGGGCATAAGATACAGTGTCTGATCTAGACTCGTTACCAGCTAGATCGACCAGATCGATGAAATAGGAATACCAGACCCTTTCTGTAAGCTGGCTATCCGTATCCAGGTAATAATCGTGGGTTGCGGAGATTGAATCAATCAAAACCGGCTCGGTCGCGAAATTGTTATAGCGCCAAATCTTAACGTGGCTCAAGTCAGTGTCTTTGAATGGTTCCCAACTCACGCGGATCCAGTCACCGTCAGGAACGGTGTCAATACCGTTGTTATCATCGTTGATGTAAATGGTCTGGCCTTCATATACCACGGGCGGATCGCCGGTGTCACCATGATGGGGGGTTAAGACTGGCGGGATGGGAGGTGTAATGTCAACATCGTCATCATCCGTTCCCGCGCATGCGCAAAGCAGTAAAATAACTGCCAGCATTAAGATCAGTAAAAGCTTTTTCATGCTTCGCTCCCTTAAAAATTCACTCTCAGGCCGATCCGGTTGGTTATTCCCACCGGATTGGTCACCAAGGCGTAGTCAACACCTACTCCGTAAAGATTGATAGAGGCCCCGCAGGTGAGGTTCTTGTCATAATAGCCTGCCCTCAGAGCGCCAAGGTCTTTATAAGACCACTGAATTCCGTAGTGGTTACTGCCATTGTACACATAATCGTAATCATATGCCAGGATGATCTCTGAATCAAGAGCTTGTATGGGTTGAGATATCGCAACTCCCAGTTTTGTGTTGAACAGCACCTCATCCTTGTGCTCGGAGTAAGTGTCCCAACTGATGTCGGTTCCGGCGATATCTTGGAAGTTTAGTCCGAAATCGAATTTGCCCAAGGTGTCCCAATCGAACAAAACGTCCAAGTCTGTTCTCAGTTTGAAACCGAAATCGATGCCAGTGCCGCTACCCTGGTTTTGCAAGATGTTCCGTTTGATGAACTTAACATTAGCTCCAGCATACAAGTCTAGAGGGATGTCGAAGAACAACCAACCCAAGCTCAGGTCGAAGTGCAGATGTTTGGAAAAGGCAAATTGATAAAGATCGTCGGTGCTGCTGAACTCTCCGTCGGGTATCCCAGGCAACTGGTAGGTGCTGTTGTTCATCCGTTCGTCCACATTGGTGCCGATCAGGTACGATTCTGCAAAGACGGGGATGTCCATCACGGTCAGTCGGGTCACATTCAGGCCGATTGTTACGTCGCTTGGAAGTGGCTGGCAATAGGTGATGTGATCATAGGAAGCCAGTCCGTTGTACAGAAAAGCGTGCATGGCCGAGATTTCAGATTTGCGGATCTGGGATATTCCGGCTGGATTCCAGTACATAGCCGACCCATCATCCGCCAAGGCGGCAAAAGCCCCGCCCATGCCCAGCGAACGAACTCCCGCTCCAATCATCATGAAATCACCTGCGTATCGTCCCGCTGAAAGAGAGACTGCTGAGAACAGGGCCACTATCATTATTACTAGATGTTTTCTCATGGTGTTACCTCTATTTGAGTATCGCCATTTTTATTGTTTTTTCAATCTTTTTGTTGCCTTTTTTGGCAGTAAGCCGATAGAAATATGTGCCATTGGCCAGATAATAACCCTGATCGTCCTTGCAGTCCCAGCCATAGACCGTGCGCGGGTATTCATGGTAACCCACTCCGGTGGGTAAGTTATCGAATGTTTTAACCAGTCTACCAGCAACGGTATAGACCTTAATCGTAACTTCATCCGCGTCATCCGTGAGTACATAGGTGAAGCGGGTCCGGCCATCGTTCTTAGGGTCAATCGCTCTGCCCATTATTGGGTTAGGGTAGTTCGCAACGTTCTTCAAGTCAAAGGTTTCGTTCACCGCAAACTGGATTTCACGGGTGTTGTAGTTTCCGTTCACATCCTTGCAGTCAAGCACCAGGCTGTAGGTTCCTTGGCTTAGATTAAGCTGATACTTGATGGGTATTCGGTTCACATTGTCTGTGTTTATAGTGGTGACATAATCGGTCTCGGGTACTTGGTTGCCGTTCAGATAAAGTCTGATAGTGTTGTCGAAAAGGTCAATGCCGTTGGCATCGCTCAGCATTAAAGAGAAGGTCCCTGTGCCCGAAATATAGCCTCCCACGGTGAATTCTTGGTCTTGCACGTTCACGTCGATCGAAGGTCGGATCCTGTCGCGATTTCTGTAAATCGTGTAGATTCCTTGCCGTCGAACCTCAAATACTACCTTATTCTCGCTGCTGGAAACGTTTCCGCCCTGCAGGATCCATTTGCTCCCTGTGGATTCCCAGCGATATATCTTATAGGAGTTCTCACTTTCAAAGCTTTGGGTCTCATCATCTTTCTCGCTATAATAGAATGTAAGTTTGAGTTTCTTGTTATCCACAAAGGTGTCGGTAGAATCGACCAGTGCGGGGCTCAAGGATCGGATGTCATATGCGTTTGATGGCAAGAAAGTTGAATCATCGTCATAAGAGCGTAGCTTGATGGGGGATATGTCAGGCTGGTTTTGAGCTTCGTGCACCCCCACACTATTGATGTAGAAAATAGCGTTTTGTCCTGAAGGCACCAAGCCTTCTGGAATCTCACAACTCACGTTGCCGTCCAAGCTGCTGAACAAAGCTCCCGAGCTATCAACCGTGTAGTAGTTAAAATCGGTCACCAGGGTGATGGTGTTGTTGATGTCGAAGATATCATTGGGTATCTGGGGAATGTCGGGGCCATGCCATTCAGGGAAAATCCAGGAGGAGTTTACCTTGACATGGAAAATCAGGTTACCCTGGGGAAGCCCATCCAGAGAGATGCTTTCCCAGCGTTCTTCATTTACATCAAATGGTGGAAGGTCTTGGGTCGAGAAAAGTGTCTGGGTTCCGAACAAAGGCGTAACGTAAAGCCTCAGGTCCGTGGTGATTGAAGCGGAATCGCCACCATTCTTAACCAACACTTTGATGAAGTGGCCAGACTCATTGCATTCCAACTTGATGTCCAAGGTCGATAGATCTGGTCCCCTGGTTACATAATGGTTTAAGAAAGACTCATAAGTCTTACTGGGCGTGGTAACTAGATACTTAAAGGCAATTTCTTTACCAGTATTCTGCCTACTCATGTATCCTGTTGTGATATAACTATTTTCGATTTGAGGATAGGCTTCCATCGGCAGCGTCACCCAGCTTCCGCTGGTTCCAGCACTATCGATTCTGGCTTTGCATACCAGTGAGATGATGTCCTCGTTGCTGAAAACCTTGGCAACGAATCTGACTGAATCGTTCCAGGCAGGATTGGCAGGAAGGGTCGAGTGATGCATCAAAGCGGCCCGCCCGACGCCAAATCCGCTTTTACCCACGTACTCCCGGGTGGGTGAATATCCGACTACATGTATTTCCCGGCTGTAGGGTGGATTGACGTTTGTTGGAATAACGTAAGAAGCATTGTAATTACAGTTTATCACTGGCAAATCGTAGGGGATGTTAACCTCTACCTCATTTCTGTTCATGATATACAATCTGGCTGCGGTAACATCCGCAGGGAATTGAGCAGTCACAAATAAAGTATCTCCGGGCATGGCAATATATTTGTCTGCCTGGACCGGAATGTTCCCAATGGGTTTGATGATCTTGATAAGTGGGTCACCCATCAGGGCGGCGGCGTTGGTAAGAGCGTAGCGCGCCGCTGGAAGTGTGGTTGTGGCGTAGAATCTGGTCAGCGTGTACTGATAGGCTTCACCTAAGGTGTTGAAGTCATGCTTGTAGATAGCTTCTGTAAGTGCCAGCCCCCAATCAAGGTCCTGATACATATACCCAAGGCCACTAAAGCCCATGGTTGCGATCGCACCCTTGTTAGGCTGCATCACCAGCGCCTCGCTGATGCTCGCAATGCCGTTGGTGTCAAAGGAAGAGGCATAGCAGGCCAAACTTACCACGATGGGGTATGTCTGGTTGTTTAGAGTGGCAACATGGTTGAAATTGAAGAGGTTGTAATCCGCCCAGATGCGCCCGCCACCATGGCCTATGAAGTGCAGATACTGGGTCCCAGCATTTATGGCGTCTTTTAATTGAACTGTACTTCCTAAGTACTCACTGCTAACTGTCTGGGTTGAAGTGTAAACCCTCTTCGCGCGGTAGTCCTGGGGTATGTTCCGGCGCCGGATGGTCTCAGATTGCTGGGCGAAAAGATCGTCATGATCAGTGATCTTTCCGCCTGAAGTTATGGTCACATGGCTATTCCAGAGCCTGTTGGTTTGCAGATTGTTGCGATAATTGAATGCTTTTTGCGCGTAATCCAGCACGTGCTCGGGTTTCCAGGCATTGATGCGTGCCACGGCGATGTCCGGAACTACGTCGTTACCCACGATTGTGGCGTACCAGCCGTCGCTGGCGGTAGCGCCATGTTCGTTGGTCCAAGTTTTTTTCACGGGCACCAGAGCGTAGATGCGAGCAGGGCTGTTGTCTCTTTC
This sequence comes from Candidatus Cloacimonadota bacterium, assembly GCA_012516855.1. NCBI lineage: Bacteria > Pseudomonadati > Candidatus Cloacimonadota > Candidatus Cloacimonadota bacterium. The sequence goes on along the minus strand of JAAYWB010000002.1, from coordinate 7,065 downwards.
ATCGTCCACGCCTTCGCCCAAAAGCACCACATGGCTCAACTGTGGTGGACCCCAGTTGTTGTAGGCATAGCTGAATAATTCTTTAAGGCTTTCCGCGGAGCGAATGCCGTGGTTGAATTCGTCGAAGATGTCTTGGTAGTCTACTCTGGCAACCGTGTGTCCCTCAGCTTCCCAAACACTGGTTAGCAGGTCTCCGCCTTCAGAGAAAATGAAGTCTCGTCTGCCTACCATGATCACATTGGCCGCATTGTTTGGACTACGCCAGGAAGAGGGGATGTCCAGTCGCATCTCCACGGGGGAGAGTTTCTTCGATTCTTCCACAGCGTAGTATTTGATTTCTGTGGAAGATACACTGTCCTGGATTGAAACAGTCCAGGGCGCGAAGCCGTCAACGCTGAAAGGTTCGATCTGACAGTTATTGAAGATGCTGGAGCCGATCTTGTACACAGAAACCTCATTGCTGCTAAAACCACCTATTTCAAACTGATACAGACCGGCTGGACGGTTGGAGGGTTTGGTGAATTTGATCTTATCCTCGCTGGTCTTGTACTCTCGCCAGTATTTCAGTTCCAGATAATCTAATAGCACCTGTTCCCTGTCGCCGGATACAGTGTTTCCCGCCAGGCTGATATACATGTGATTGGTACCGTGCCGGAAATAGGAGTTTGCCACAGGACCCGCGTTTTCGAAGATCTGTTCCTTTTGCCCTATCCAGTTGTGAGTGTTGATCATAGCCTCATTGATTCGTACGGTGGCATTGTGATCGTACTGGCCGGGAGGCACGGATGTTGCGTAGGTGAGCCCATACAAACAAACTTTTACCTGCGCCGTACGCACGGTGCTGTATTTGGGGTATTGTAATTCAAAGGGTATGATGTCAAGGTCCGGGGCATTGATTTTTCTCCAAAACCAGATATCCTCGCGGTAGAAATTGGGATTCACCGAAGACCATGAGTTTCCAAGTTTGTCTGAAAGCAGCTGTTGTTCGATGTGCACGGTATGTTCATAGGAATCGGGAACAATATACTGAGAAGCGTTGGAAACGATCAGTCCGCCATTTTCCACTGCCATCCTGGCTCCCAGAGTGCCTTTGAAGTAAAGGCTGTACACGTTCTCACTGGTATAATCGTCCTGATAACCTTCATCGCCGTAGTGTCTGTCTCCGAAAAACTCGAAGTAATCACCGGGATCGAAGCTGCCGTCTGATTCTCCCTCAAAGTGGATAGGGATGGCACCGTATTCATCGGTCAATTCCAGCAGGCGTGGATCAACAGTTTCAGGCAGCCAGGCCATCTCCACATCCAAAGAATCGGCCATCATCAGAATGAAGTCGTTAAGCTGCTCATAGGTGATCTTATAGATGCCTTCCTGATTCGCCACCAATTGCACAGCGTTGACCTGCTGAGTTCCATTTTTGGGGGATTCGTGGCTGTCGTCACGTTTTTTTGGTAATCGCCAGCCGAGGGAGCTTGCGTTGTTAAGGAAGAATGAGTTACCCACCTGATCGATCAGATTCTCGCTTAGTTGCCAGTTTGGGCTGTAAGATTTGCTCCCGTATATCTGAACCCTGATGGTGAAACTGCTGTTCACCACCAATTCTTTGGTCGCAGCCCGGTATTGGAAAGGGAATATCTGCAGGGGGACGAATCTGCGGTCGCCCACAAAAGCGCTTTTCCCAGAGCTGGCAATGCTGGCAGGGTAGAGTTGCGCGCTCCGGTAGGCTCTGGCGTCCGGAACCAGGTGATATTCAACTTCTTCGTTCACCACTGTCATCTTGAGCGTTGGCTTGAGGTTGACGTTCTTCAGAATGCTGTTTTTCACGTTCAGAACCTGCAGCGAGATGTCTCCGTCGATGGGAATAGCGATTGCTTCACCGAATACTCTCAACTCAGGAAATCCATCCACTGCATGCACATTGCCAGCGTCGGTTTCTATCCTGTCCCAGGTAACTCCGTCCAAGCTCTGGCATCCGATTTTATACTCCGGAAGGTTGAACTCCAAAACCACTTCATCAGTGGATTGGCTGACAACGCTTATCTGCGCTTCCAGAAAAACCAGGGGAAGCAACAGCAAGGCCAAGACAAGGTATGATCTCATGTACTCACCATCCTTAGAGAACGTTCTTGCGCAGGGCTATGTCCCCGCGGTATTGTTTGCCTTCAAATTTTACTAACTCGATATCCTGATAAACCTTGCGGCGCGCTTCCGCCACATCTTGTCCCAAGCCCACCAGCGCCATCACCCTGCCGCCTGAGGTGACCAGGCCGTTTTTGGCCGAGGCCACTCCTCCAAAGCGGACAAGGCTGGCCAGATCATGGGGAAATGTGATGGGATAACCTTTCTGATAACTGCCGGGATAACCCTTGGAAGCCAGCACAACGCACACGCTGCTCATGCCGCTCCAAGCCAATTCAAGGTCTTCCACGCGGGATTCAACAACAGCTTGGCAAACTTCCGTAAATGATGTCTGCAGCAAGGGAAGCAGAGCCTGTGTTTCAGGATCTCCCAAGCGGCAGTTGAATTCCAGAACCTTTGGTCCCTCGGAAGTTATCATCAATCCACAGTAGAGAAATCCCTTGTAAGGGCAGCCCTCATCCCGCAAGGCTTTCAGGGTGGGGCCGATGATTGTTTTCTCGATCTGAGCGCGGTAGGGTTCCGCTTCCGGCACTGGGCAATATGCCCCCATTCCGCCAGTGTTTGGCCCTTTGTCTCCATCCAGCAGTTGTTTATGGTCTTGCGCGAACAGGGTGGTCTTGAAGTTATTACCATCAGTTACTGCAAATAGCGAAACCTCCCAGCCCCAGATATATTCTTCCACCAGAATCCTGCCTTCAATTCCATCAATGGCTTGCAGGGCTTCATCTTTGGACTGTGCCACAAACACGCCTTTCCCCGCGGCCAGGCCGTCAGCCTTGATCACCAGAGGATAAATCTCTTGAGTTAAGATGTACTCACGCGCATCCGCGGAATCGTTGAAACATCTGCAGGATGCTGTTGGGATGTGGTGTTTGGCCATGAGGTTCTTGGCGAAGATCTTGCTGCTTTCAATTCTGGCGGCTGCCTGGTTGGGTCCCACGCAGGGAATACCAGCCTCGGTCAGAATATCAACCCAGCCCGAAGCTAGGGGTTGCTCTGGCCCGAAAAGCACAAATGCCGGTTGGTTTTCTTTACACCAACTGACAACCTCGCCGATTGAATGGAGGGGAGGGCAGGAAAATTCGCGCGCAATGCCGGCGTTGCCCGGGGCGACGAATATCTCGTGACTGTCTTTGGCCAAGGCCGCGGCCAGCGCGTGTTCACGGCCTCCGCTGCCGATGATCAGAACTTTCAAATCTTGGTTCCTTGCAAATGTTTGATCAGGTATAGCAGAGCGAATTCCGCTGCCTTGTGCCGGATGGATTCCCGGTCTCCGCTGAAGGTCTGGGTCAGGCTCCACATCCTGTTAAAAACTGAAAAACCAAAACAAACGGTCCCGACCGGTTTCTGAGGATTGCCACCATCCGGACCAGCCACTCCGGTTATGGAAATCGCGATTGAGGATTCTGTCAAGTTTTTTATTCCCGCAGCCATTTCCTGAGCGCAGTTTTCGCTCACCGCGCCATGTTCCGCAAGGGTTTCTGACCTTACCCGCAACAGGCTTTGCTTGAGCTGGTTTGAGTAGCTGACCACGCCACCCAGAAACACTTCCGAAGCTCCGGGCGGGTCGGTCAGCATTTTTTGCAGCAAGCCTCCGGTGCAGGATTCCGCCACGGAAATTGTGAGTTTCAGCTTCCTCAGCAAATTGTGCAAAACACTTACTGGCGTGTCTTCGTTGCAGCCCCAAACCTGATCGCCAACCAATTTAAGGCAGTTATTCGCGCTTTCTGTCACTTTTTCTTGGTCTCTTCCGTAAAACCTCAGGTCCACCCTGCCCGTCTGGGGCAGCCAGGCCAGATTAATCTCCGGAAGTGGGGAAAAGCCTGCCAAGAGCTCTGCCAAGGCGGATTCAGAGATGCCGAAGGTATGCAGGGTTTCTTGGTGGATGGCTTCTCCGCTGCCGTATTTGGCCACCAAGAGCGGTTTGGCTTGGGTTGAAAAGACATGCCGCATTTCCAAAGGTACTCCAGCAAAGGCGAAAAAGCTCTTACCCCCCTGTTCATAGAACAGGCCTGGAGCCGTTCCGCGCAGGTTGGTGAGGGATTTGAATCCTTCCGGCACCAGGGCTTGATTGCGGTTTATCTCCGGTGTGGCCAGGTTTCTGGCTGAAAAGTTCTTTTGTATGTTGGCCCAGATCTCTGCGTCGAAGCGCATCTCCGCTCCAAAGAAGGAGGCGATTTCGCGTTTGGTGATGTCGTCGTCAGTTGGGCCCAAGCCACCGGTGGTGATCACCACGTCGCAACTTTCCCAAGCATGTTTTAGGGCTTGCCAGATGGCTTTGGCTTCATCTTTTACCGTGAGGGAAAACTCCACCGGCAGACCCAGCAGGGCAAGCTCCTTCGCAAGCCAGGCCAGATTTGTGTTGATGGTACTGCCCAGCAGGATTTCGTTTCCGATGGTGATGATGGCGCTTATGTGCATCTCAATAGGATTTGGCAAAGATCACCCGGCCCTGGGAGGGTTTGCCACAGCAAACGCAGGAGCCGGCTTCAGGCTTGATGCCAAAAGGAATGCAGCGGATCGTTACCTTCAGGTCTTCCTTTATCTTTTCCTCGCAAGCGCTGTTCCCGCACCAGTGGGAAAGCGCGAAACCGCCATGGATCTCAGGTTGGGCGCTGTTTTTTGGTGTAAAGTACGCGTAGAAAGCTTCCTTGCCGTCAATGTTCATGGTGTTTTCTTCGCGAAAGCGCAGGGCCCGGTCCAGAATGTTGCGCTGCATCGCGCCAAGCGTTTGCAGGCAGTGATCCACCACGTTTTCCACCGCCACGGACTGCTTTTCACGGGGTCCCTGGTCACGGCGGGCCACCATTACAGAGTTTGAGGCCACGTCTCGGGGGCCGATCTCGATCCGGAGCGGGATTCCCTTTTTGATCCAGTGCCAGTTTCGTTCGCTGGAAGTGAGGTCGCGGTCATCGAGTTCTGTGTAAACCCGCACTCCCTCAAAAGTGGTATGTTTGAAAGCTTCGTCGATTTTGTTGGCCAGGGCCATAACGGCAGCGTGTTCCTCTTCATCGCGGTAAATGGGGATGATGGCTATATGAGAGGGTGCGATCTTGGGAGGCAGCACCAGGCCGTTGTCGTCGCTGTGAGCCATGATCAGGGCTCCGATCAAGCGGGTGGAGACACCCCAGGAGGTTGTCCAGGCGTGCTGGAATTCACCGTCCCGGTTCTGGAAGCGGATGTTCGAGGCCTGGGCGAAATTTTGCCCCAAAAAGTGTGAAGTGCCGGATTGCAGGGCTTTCCGGTCCTGCATCATAGCTTCGATGCAATATGTGTTCACGGCGCCGGGGAACTTCTCGCCCTCGGTTTTTTCGCCTTTGATCACGGGAATAGCCAGATAATCCTCTGCGAAGCGGGCATAAACATCCAGCATTTTAAGGGTCTCTTCCATCGCTTCAGCTTCGGATTCATGAACGGTGTGGCCTTCCTGCCAGAGGAATTCCGTGGTGCGCAGAAAGAGGCGGGTGCGCATTTCCCAACGCACGATGTTTGCCCACTGGTTGATCAGCAGGGGCAGGTCGCGGTAGGAATTCACCCATTTGGCAAAGGAAGCGCCGATGATCGTTTCGCTGGTGGGGCGCACGATGTAGGGCTCAGTCAGCTCTCCGGCGGGCTTCAAGCCGCCATGGCCGTCATCTTCCAAGCGGCTGTGGGTAACCACGGCGCACTCTTTGGCAAAGCCTTCCACGTGTTCGGCTTCCTTTTCAAAATAGCTTTTGGGGATGAAGATTGGAAAATAGGCATTGCGGTGTCCTGTTTCCCGAAACATCTCGTCCAGAAACCTCTGGATGTTTTCCCAGATCGCGTAGCCCCAGGGTTTGATCACCATGCAGCCGCGCACCTCGCTGTTTTCAGCCAGATCGGCTGCCCGGATCACCTGCTGATACCACTCCGCGTAGTTTTCAGCTCGCGTCGGCTCGATCGCCGTGCGTTCTTTCTTGCTCATCACGTTTTCCTTCAAGTTTGTTTGGAGCACCAATCTAAAAACTGCCCGATATTGTCAATAGCAAAACTGATCAGGCATTCCCCCATTTTCAGATCAGACCGATTCTCAATAGCCACGGTTCGGTCGGGTCGGCTTAATATGGTGAACGCTATAGTGGACGGCCAGTTGCAGGCTAATCCTGATAACCCGGCAGAGCCTGTAGGAGACGAACTGGCGCAATTTTCCCCAGTTTTTGAAGTAGATGCTTCTTGAAAAGCCTCCACAAGACCTTCAAATAATGCACTGAGTTGCAGTCGACATGAATTCAGCGTATATCATGTAAGTTTTTCTAACTCGACAAGCCAATTTTAACTTATGTATGATGTTTAAACTATGGTTAGTTGCGCAGGCAAGTTGTTAAGAATATATTGCACATACTTTTTGTTCATTTTTACATGCAGCGGTCTTTTAGATGGTTTAAAAAACTGAGAACGCATAGTATATAGTTTCAATCATTTTTCACATCAGTATGGAAGAATATTGTTTTAATTGTACATGTGTTACTCCTTTTGGTGGTCTCTAATATCTGTGCTGACATCCCTCATTTCTCCAATTTTGGGGTTCAATATTGACTTCATGCGCTCAATAGTCCTGCAAATAGTTTTACTGGTGATAGTTGCTCCGGTAACAGTTTTCTGTGGTCTTCCTTTGCAAGCTGCGCAAAATTGATCCAACATCCTACTGTGTTTGATTTTGTTTACATAATGCCTTGTATCATCAGATGAAATAATCCAGACTTTGATAATTCCTGCTTTGTCATCCAATAACACTCCCAAGTTTGTATAGCCTTTATAGCCAATCAGGGTTACAAAATCACTAGTCACAACAAAGTAGGTGTATTGAAACAAATGTAGTTGCTAAAAAGGGGGTTATTCGTAAGAGTGGCATATAGTTAAATACTAACTTTTATTTTGGAGGATAAAAGTGTATAAAAAGCGTTGTCC
>JAAYWB010000001.1 GCA_012516855.1 Candidatus Cloacimonadota bacterium | reverse complement strand
GTGAAAATCATCACCAAGTTCAAGGCCGGGGTTTTCCGCCATCTGCTCACCCTGCCTGTGGAATGGTTCAGCCGCCAGCAAGTGGGGGAACTTATCGCGAGGGTGGAATCGGACGCGGAGCGCGTGAAAGCGCTGTTTTCAGAGCTTTCCATCCGTATTATCGGCAACCTGCTCTTTTTCCTTGGCGTCTTTGTGGTGATGTTCCTGCGCGACTGGAAAGTGGCAAGTTGTATTCTGCCGATGATGGCCGTGGCGATCGTGGGCTACTATTTCCTCATCAAATACCTTTCCAGATTCTACCGCCTGATCAGGGAAAAGAACGCTCTGGTGACAGCCAAGATCACGGATTACGTGCAGGGCATGCCCATCATCCAGGCGCTGAACCAGCAGAAAAAGGTTTTCGAGGACCTCAAGGCCGCCTCCACCGACAAATACAGGCTGGAAACCCGTACCTCCTTCACCGAATACGGATCCCAGAGCCTTTTCATGCTTATCTTCGAGGTATTGCTGCTGGTGGTTATCATCAAGCTCACCGCGCCGCGGATCATCGCCGGGACGGTGACTCTGGGCACCCTGATCGTGTTTGTGGACTACTTCTTCCGGATGATCTGGCCGCTGATGCAGATTTCCGAGAATGTGATGCAGATCCAGCGGGCTTTTGTGAGCTTGAAACGCATTCTGGAACTAACCAGCCTGCAATCCGAGGAAGAGCTTTTCACAGGAACCAAGCTGCCCTCCTTCGAATCCGAGATCCGCTTCGAAAACGTCTGGTTCGCCTATAAGAACGAGGACTGGGTGCTCAAGGACGTTTCCTTCACCATTCCCAAAGGGCAGAAAATAGCCTTGGTGGGCGCTTCCGGCAGCGGCAAGACCACCACTGTGAGCCTGCTCTGCGGCTTTTATCCCGTGAACAAAGGCCGCATCCTCATCGACGGCGTGCCCCTGAGCGAAATAGAATTCCGGGCCTGGCGCCGCAAAATCGGGTTGATCCTGCAGGACATCTTCCTCTTCCCCGGCAGTATTCTGGAAAATGTGCGTGTTTACAATGACGCGGTGCCGGAAGCCAAAGTGCGCGAAGCCATTAACATCGTGCAGCTGGACGAATTCATCCGCGGGCAGAACCTCGGCCTGGATTCCGAGCTGGCGGAACGCGGGCAAAACGTTTCCCAAGGAGAAAAACAGCTTATCAGCTTTGCCCGGGCCCTGGCTTTCGAGGCGGAACTGATCATCATGGACGAGGCCACCGCCTCCATTGACCCCCATACCGAAGCCAAGATCCAGCACAGCATGGAAACCGTTTTGTCGAATAAAACCGCCGTGGTGGTGGCCCATCGCCTCACCTCGGTTCTGGACGCTGACGAAATCCTCTTCTTCGACGGAGGCGAGATCATCCACCGCGGCAAGCATCAACAACTGATGCAAAGCTCGAAGGAATACCGCAAGCTGGTGGAACTGCAGTTGATAGGGACGGGGGCCGCGGGTGAATAAGCACGTTCGCTGGATCGTGAACAAGTGGATGACGCAGAAGTGGTTTCTGCTCATCATGCTGCTTTTCACGCTGGGCAGCTCCGCGGTTGCCATTGCCCATCCGATCGTGTTTGGCAGGCTGATCGACCTGCTGAAGGGCATCCTGGCCTCGCCGGACAAATATCCGGAGCCCATGGCGGAGGTGAACCGCATCATCTGGATCATGCTGGGGTTGGGCGCGGCGCAGCTTGTGACCGGCTTTTACCCCGCTGTCCGCGGCTGGGTGAACATCCGCTTCGAAAACATGCTGCGCATGTTCTATTTCAAGTTCATCCTCGGCAAGGACTTCCGCTTCTTCCAGAAATTCCGCACCGGGGACGTGGTTACGCGGCTTACTGACGACCTTACCGATTACTCCAAGATAAGCTGGTTCATGTGTTCCGGCATCTTCCGGGCGGTTAATTCCTTTTCTCTCATCATGTTCACTCTGGCGGTGATGTTCAGCATCAGCCCCAAGCTAACCCTGCTTTCGATAGCGCCGCTGCCGCTGATGATGGTGGTCTTCTATTTCACCTCGGACAAGCTCTACCGCAATTTCGAGCTGAACCAGCAGGCCATCAGCGAGATCAACAGCCAGTTGGAGATGAGCTTTTCCGGCATCCGCATCGTAAAAGCCTTTGTGAGCGAGGAAAAATACAACCGCTTCTTCGACCTCGCCCTCGCCCGGCGCTTCAAAACCGAGATGGGCGTGGTGAAGCTCAATGCTGTGCTGCACCTCATCTATGAATACATCGACTACTTTGCCCAGATCGGCGTCATCATCTTCGGCGGCTACATGGCCGTGAAAGGCAGGATCAGCGTTGGCGCCTTCTACATGTTCTACACCTACCTGAGCATGATGATCTATCCGCTGCTCGATTTGCCGCAGCTCTTCGTATCGGGTAAACAGGCCTTCGTGAACATCGACCGCCTGGAGGAAATGAAGGACTTTCCCAGCTTCAACTCAGACTGGACGGGCACCGCTAAGCCTGATGAGATCAAGGAACTGCGCTTCGACAAGGTCACCTGCACCTATCCGGGAAAAAACGAGCCCGCCATCAAGGACTGCAGCTTTGACCTGAAAGACGGCGAACGCCTGCTGATCCTGGGCTCCACAGGCGCCGGCAAGACCACCGTGGCCAATCTGCTGCTGGGCCTGCTGCGTCCCGATTCCGGAACCATCACCGTGAACGGCGTCCCCATCGAAGACATCGACCTCACGGCTCTGCGAAACCTGATCGCCTACGTGCCTCAGGATCCGCTGCTCTTTACCGGAACCGTGAAGGAAAACGTGCTCTTTGCTGTGGACGGCGCTTCCGAAGAGGAATACCGCACCGCCGTGAAAGCGGCACAATTGGAAGAGGAGATCGCGGAATTCCCGGAGCGGGATGAAACCCGCGTGGGAAGCCGCGGACTGGGCGTTTCCGGAGGACAGAAACAGCGCATCACCATCGCCCGCGCGCTCATCAAAAGGCCACAACTGCTTATTTTAGATGATATCACGGCTTCGCTAGACGCCGAGAACGAGGAAAAACTCTGGCAGGATATCGACCGACACTATCCCGGCATCTCCGCCATCGTGATCTCGCACCGGCTTTCCACCTTGCATTACGTTGACCGTGTGCTATTCATCGACGACCTGGGCCACGCGCACCAAGGCACCCACGACGAACTGGTATTCAACAACAAGGAATACCACGACTTCCTGCACGAACACCTGAAGTAAGCTTTGCCCCTTAACTCCCGAGCAGTAATGATTTCAGGGGCTACAAACTTGGCCTCCGCCATGGCCTGCCAGCCACACCCTTAGCGCCTGTGTCCATCCCCCTCTTACGCCTCTCGTAAGATACTCGCATCAAGTGCGGGCATTATGCGGGAGGCGAGTCCGGAACACGGGTTAGGGCCTTAACGGCCAGACAACACATCTACACTCGTTTGAGATGATGTCAAAGGCTGG